>JAKSCZ010000520.1 GCA_022360335.1 Pseudomonadota bacterium | reverse complement strand
TTTCCGGCCAGAAGCCCCTGCGCATGCACCTGCCGCTTTTCATGGGCAAGGACGCCAGCGGCAACCCACTCGTGGCCGACCTGGCCACCATGCCTCACCTGCTCATCGCGGGCACGACGGGATCGGGTAAGTCGGTCGCGATCAACGCGATGGTGCTCAGCATCCTGTACAAGACGCAGCCCGAGCAGGTCCGGATGATCATGATCGATCCGAAGATGCTCGAACTGTCGGTGTACGAGGGGATCCCGCACCTGCTCGCGCCCGTCGTCACGGACATGAAAGAGGCGTCGAATTCGCTGCGCTGGTGTGTCGCCGAGATGGACCGGCGCTATGCCCTGATGTCGGCGCTCGGGGTGCGCAACATCGGCGGCTACAACCGCAAGGTGAAAGAAGCGATCGACGCCGGCGATCCGCTGCAGGACCCGACGTTCAGGCCGCCCGAGTTGTTCGACGAGGACAAGCCGATCGAGCATCCGACGCTGAGTCCTTTGCCGTTCGTCGTGGTCGTGATCGACGAGCTCGCCGACATGATGATGATCGTCGGCAAGAAGGTCGAGGAGTTGATCGCGCGGCTGGCGCAGAAAGCCAGGGCATCGGGCATTCACATGATCCTCGCGACGCAGCGCCCGTCCGTCGACGTGATTACGGGCCTGATCAAGGCGAACGTCCCGACGCGCATTGCGTTCCAGGTATCGGCCCGCGTGGACTCACGCACGATCCTCGATCAGCAGGGCGCCGAGAACCTGCTCGGGCACGGCGACATGTTGTACCTGCCGCCGGGCACGTCGCTGCCGGTGCGCGTGCACGGCGCATTCGTCGCCGACAACGAGGTCCACTCGGTCGTCCGGCACCTCAAGAAGACCGGCCAGCCGCGCTACGTCGATGAAATTCTCGAAGGGCCTTCGAGTCCGACGCCGGGACTGGCCGGAATCGACAAGCCGGCCCCGGACGGTGCGGACGCGGAGCAGGACCCGCTCTACGACCAGGCGGTCCAGGTCGTCATGGAGACCCGCAAGGCGTCGATCTCGGGCGTCCAGCGGCGCCTCAAGATCGGCTACAACCGGGCCGCGCGCATGGTCGAATCGATGGAGGCCGCGGGGCTGGTCGGTCCGCTCCAGCCGAACGGCACGCGGGAGATCCTCGTGCCGACGACCCCGTCTGACGAATGACCGGACAGTTTCGGCACAGGATTCGTACGTGATCCGGAAGATGAGCATTCTCCTGAGCGCCTGCTCGTGCCTCGGCCTGGCGTCGGCGGCGCCGGCGGCAGGCGAGGAAGCCGGCGAGGCGCTCGTCGACGACTTCGTCAATGAGGTCGTCACCTTGCAGGGCCGCTTCGAGCAGGCCCTGCTGGACCCGGCAGGCACGGTGATCGAGCGGTCGTCGGGCACGCTCGAGATCGAGCGGCCCGGGCGGTTTCGCTGGTCGTATACCGAGCCGTACGAGCAGTGGCTCGTTGCCGACGGACTCAACGTCTGGAGCTACGACGTCGACCTCGCACAGGTGACCGTCAAGCCGCAGTCGGAGGCTCTGGCAAGCACGCCGGCCTTGCTGCTCGGCGGCGGGGACGAGGCGCTCGCGCAGTTCCGCTTCGAGAGTGTCACGGAAGAGAAGGGCACGACCTACGTCCGCATGGTCCCCGTCGACGCGTCGAGCGGCTTCGAGGGCATGGAACTCGGTTTCTCGGGCGGGCAGCTGCACAGGATGGTGTTCTACGACAACCTCGACCAGACCACCCTCGTTTCGCTCTACGACGTAAAGCTCAACGAACCGGTCGACGCCGAACGATTCGCGTTCGCGGTTCCCGACGATGCCGACCTGGTCGGTACGCCCGTCTCCGCCGGCGAATCGTCGCCCTGATGCTGCCCCTCCGGTATCCGACGCTGTGGCGGACGCTGAGCGCCGTCTTGCTCGGCGCCGTGCTCGTGGCCGCCGTCCTGCCGACATTCTGGTTCGACAGCCAATTCGAGGCGCTGTCGTGGTTCGAGAATGCCGACAAGTGGCTGCACGGGATCACGTTCGCGGCGCTCGCCGTCTGGTTTGCCGGTCTGTTCCCGACATCGGCGTACTGGCGCATCGCGATCGGCCTGAGCGCGTTCGGCCTCATCGTCGAGGGATGCCAGTTGTCGGTCGGCTATCGCATGGCCGACTGGATCGACATCGGTGCGAACACCGCCGGTATAATCGCCGGTCTGGCAGCCGCAGCGGCCGGCCTCGGTGGCTGGGGACTGCTCGTTGAAGACCGGTGCACGAGGCGAAATCCGCATTGACCGACCTGTTTTCAAGTGACTCGACCGCCGCCGACGACCGGCCGCTGGCGGATCGCATACGCCCTGCGACACTCGACGGGTTTGCCGGGCAGCGACACCTGCTCGAGGCGGGCAAGCCGCTGTTGCGCGCGATCGAGCAGGGGCGTGCGCACTCGATGATCTTCTGGGGCCCGCCCGGCACGGGCAAGACGACGCTGGCGCGCATCAGCGCGTCGACGACGGACTCCCATTTCAGCGCGCTGTCGGCCGTCATGGCCGGGGTCAGGGACATCCGCAGCGCCGTCGCCGAGGCCGGGCAGCACCGGCAGATGCGGGGGCGCGGCACCGTCCTGTTTCTCGACGAAGTGCACCGCTTCAACAAGTCCCAGCAGGATGCGTTCCTGCCGTTCGTCGAGGACGGTACGCTCACGTTCATCGGTGCGACGACCGAGAACCCGTCGTTCGAGCTCAACAATGCGTTGCTCTCCCGCGCTCGCGTCTATGTGCTCAAGGCGCTGACCGAGGAAGACATTCTCATCGTCTTGCGGCGCGCGCTCGCGGATGCGGACAAGGGCCTGGGCGGCGCATTCAGTATCAGCGATGACGCGCTGGACGCGATTGCCGCGGCGGCCGACGGGGACGCGCGGCGCGCACTCAATCTGCTGGAACTGGCCGCCGATCTCGCTGCCGATGGCGAGATCTCCGACGAGGCGGTAGCCGAAGTCGCGTCGGGCGGCCGCCGCCGCTTCGACAAGCAGGGCGAGTATTTCTACGACCAGATATCGGCGCTGCACAAGTCGATCCGCGGGACCGATCCGGACGCGTCGCTCTACTGGCTGAGCCGTATGCTCGACGGCGGCTGCGATCCGCTGTATGTCGCGCGCCGCCTGATACGGGTCGCATCGGAAGACGTCGGCAACGCCGATCCGCGGGCGCTGCAGGTGACGCTGGATGCCTGGCAAGTCTACGAGCGGCTCGGCAGCCCCGAGGGTGAGCTGGCGATCGCGCAGGCCGTGGTCTACCTCGCCTGTGCGCCCAAGAGCAACGCCGTCTACCGGGCGTTCGGAGCCGCGATGCAGGACGCGCGCGACAAAGGGTCGCTGGAAGTCCCCATGCACCTGCGCAACGCGCCGACCCGATTGATGAAGGACCTCGGGTACGGAGACGGCTACCGCCATGCGCATGACGAGGACGGCGCCGTCGCCCCGGGCGAATCCTATTTCCCCGACGACATGGAGCCGGGCAGGTATTATCATCCCGTGCCGCGCGGCCTGGAGATACGTATCCGGGAGAAGCTCGAGGACATCGCGCGCCGCGCACGAGAAAGGAACAGGCCCTAAATGCTGGACCCCAGACTACTTCGTCAGTCGGCCGCCGAGGTGGCGGCCAATCTTGCCCGCCGCGGCTTCGAGTTCGACGCCGACGCGTACCTGGCGCTCGAGGAACGGCGCAAGTCGTTGCAGGTCGAAACGGAGCGTTTGCAGAACGAGCGCAACACGAGTGCGAAGAACATCGGCCGGGCCAAGGCACAAGGGGAGGACATCGAGCCGCTCCTGGCCGCCGTCAAGGATCTCGGCACGCGTCTCGAGGCGAGCCGGAAGGCGTTGCAGGACCTGCAGTCCGAACTGCGCGGCATCGAACTGGGGCTGCCGAACCTGATTGCCGACGACGTGCCGACGGGCGACAGCGAGGACGACAATGCCGAGGTCCGCCGCTGGGGCGAACCGGCCGCGTTCGATTTCACGGCGCGCGATCACGTCGAACTCGGCGAATCCCTCGGGCTGCTCGACTTCGAGGCGGCAAGCAAGATGTCGGGCGCGAGGTTCGCCGTGATGAAGGGTCCGCTGGCCCGGCTGCAGCGCGCGCTCGTCCAGTTCATGCTCGACACCCACACGGCGGAGCACGGTTACGTCGAGACGTACGTGCCGTACCTCGTCAAGTCCGATGCACTGGTCGGTACGGGCCAGTTGCCCAAGTTCGAGGAAGACCAGTTCAAGACGACCGGCGAGTCACCGTATTACCTGATCCCGACGGCCGAGGTCCCCGTCACGAACCTGGCCTCCGACGTGATCTTCGAGGCCGGCGACCTGCCGATCCGCTACGTCGCGCACACGCCGTGCTTTCGCTCGGAGGCAGGCTCTCACGGCCGGGACGCGCGCGGCATGATCCGCCAGCACCAGTTCGAGAAAGTCGAACTCGTGCAGTTCGTCGCGCCGGACGCATCGATGGATGCGCTCGAGGAACTGACCGGCCACGCCGAGGCCGTCCTGCAGAGACTCGGGCTGCCGTATCGCGTCGTGACGCTGTGTTCGGGCGATACCGGCTTCGGTTCGACCAAGACCTACGATATCGAAGTCTGGCTGCCGGGACAGGCCCGTTACCGCGAGATTTCCTCGTGCAGCAACTACAACGATTTCCAGGCGCGGCGCATGCAGGCCAGGCGACGCAATCCCGAGACAGGCAAGCCCGAACTCATTCACACGCTAAACGGTTCCGGCGTCGCGGCCGGCAGAGCGCTGATTGCCGTCATGGAGAACTACCAGGAGGCAGACGGCAGTATCCGGGTTCCCGAGGTTCTGAAGCCGTACATG
>JAKSCZ010000311.1 GCA_022360335.1 Pseudomonadota bacterium | reverse complement strand
GCGCATGGCCGCCGCGCTGAACATTCTCGACGACCGTGCCCGCCGCATCATCGAGGCACGCTGGCTGACGGACAGCAAAAAGACGCTGCACGAACTCGCCGACGAGTACGGCATCTCGGCCGAGCGCATTCGCCAACTCGAAGCCAACGCGATCAAAAAGATGCGCAACGCGATGGCCGTCTGACCCGTGGGAGCGGCTTTAGCCGCGATTCGGGCCTGAAGGCCCTCCTACCGCGTGCGGCACCAGCGTAATCTCGACGCGGCGATTCGCCTGGCGCCCGGCCGCGGTGCCGTTGTCGGCCACCGGGCGAGCCTCGCCCATACCGAGCGTAATCAGGCGCTCGCGGATCACGCCCCGGCCCTGCAGGTAGGCCGCAACCGAGGTGGCGCGACGTTCCGACAGGCCCTGGTTGTAACGGTCCGAGCCCGTGCTGTCCGTATGACCCGCAACCTCGACGACGGTCCGATCGTATTCGTCGAGCACCTTGCCGACGGAATTCAGCACCTCGAAGAAGGCCGGACTCAGGTCCGAGCTGTCCGTGGCGAACGTGACGTTGCCCGGCATGTTCAGCGTGATGTAGTCGCCGTCACGGTAAACGCTGACGCCCGTGCCTTCCAGTTCGGCACGCAGTGCCGCTTCCTGCCTGTCCATGTAGTAGCCGACGGCGCCGCCTGCCAGCGCGCCGATACCGGCGCCGATCAGCGCGTGCTGGCGCCGCTCGACCGCGTCGTCGCCCGAGATCAGGCCGACCACGGCGCCGATTCCGGCACCGATCAGTGCGCCCCTGGCGGCGCTGCTCGTCTTCTCCTCGCGCGTATAGGCATCGAGGGTCTTGCAGCCGCTGACAAAGACCATCGCCGCGGCCAGTGCCAGAACGGTCTTTCCCGTTCGTTCGTTCATGGATGTTCCTCTCGCTTGCGTGGTACTGCGAACCCGTGTGCATTGTAAACGCCGCGTACCTGAACACAGACTTAATCGACGAGCTTGCGTTCGGTGAAGTCGCGGATTGCGCGTAAACTGTGATCCATGTCCGAAATCGACGGCTGGCTGGCACGCTACGAGGCGAATCACCGGGACCTCCGTAACCCCGTGGTCTACTGGGCCGCGGCTCCCATGATCGTGCTCGGCACGGTCGGCCTGCTCTGGTACCTGCCGGCGCCCGCCCGGTTCGCCGAGATCTCACCGCTGCTCAACTGGGGCAGCGCCTTCCTGATGGCGACCGCCATCTACTATTTCATCATCTCGTTGTCACTCGCGATCGGCATGCTGCCGTTCCTGCTCGGAATAGCCGCCATCCACGTCTGGCTCGTGCAATCCGCCTACCCCCAGCTCGGCGTCTCGGTCGGCTTGCTCACCGCCGGGACGGTCGGCCTCTGGCTGGGCCGCCGCGGGCCGGGCATCGCGGCTGCCGTGCTGCAGGACTTCCAGCTCATGATGATCGGGCCCGTATGGCTGCTGTCGGTGCTCTACAAACGCTTCCGCGTGCCGTTCTGAATAGCCGCGCAGAACCCGCCCACTTGGTCTAGAATCTACGCCCGCTCAATTACAGCAGGACCTTCGAAATGGGCACCACCGCACTCGATCCCCTCGATCTCTTCGACGTATCCTCCGAACTCTCGGAAGAGGAAGCCATGGTCAGGGATACCGTGGCGCGCTTCGTCGACGACCGCGTCATCCCGGTCATGCGCGAGGCGTTCGAGAAACACGAATTCCCGGATCACCTGGTCGGCGAGGTGGCCGGACTGGGCCTGCTGGGCAGCTCCATCGAGGGCTACGACTGCGCCGGCATGAACGCCGTCAGCTACGGGCTGATCTGCCAGGAACTCGAGCGCGGCGACTCGGGGCTCAGGAGCTTCGTCTCGGTTCAATCGAGCCTCGTGATGTTCCCGATCCACGCGTACGGCTCCGACGAGCAGAAAGCACGCTGGCTCCCGGCCATGGCCCGCGGCGAGGCGATCGGCTGCTTCGGCCTGACCGAGCCGCAGGGCGGCTCCGACCCGGCCAACATGAAGACCCACGCGAAACGCGACGGGGACGACTGGGTCCTGAACGGCTCCAAGATGTG
This sequence comes from Pseudomonadota bacterium, assembly GCA_022360335.1. Classification (GTDB taxonomy): domain Bacteria; phylum Pseudomonadota; class Gammaproteobacteria; order Steroidobacterales; family Woeseiaceae; genus UBA1847. The sequence goes on along the minus strand of JAKSCZ010000311.1, from coordinate 8,732 downwards.
GATCACGAATGCGACCATCGCCGACGCTGCGATCGTCTGGGCCAAAACCGACGAGGGCGTCAAGGGCTTCATCGTCGAGAAAGGCATGCCCGGTTACGAGGCACAGGAGATCGAGAACAAGTTCTCGCTGCGCGCCTCGGTGACGGGCGCTCTGTTCTTCGACAACGTGCGCGTGCCGAAAGAGAACGTGCTGCCGGGCACCTCGACGCTCAAGGGCCCGCTGAGCTGCCTGACCCAGGCGCGCTACGGCATCGCTTGGGGCGTGATCGGCGCGGCGCAGGCCTGTCTCGACGAGGCGCTGAACTATGCGCAGGATCGCGTCCTGTTCGGCAGGCCGATCTCGCACACGCAGACCGTCCAGGTCCGGCTCGCCGACATGGCGCGCCGCATCACGACGGCGCAATGGCTGGCGCTGCGCCTCGGCCGGCTGAAGGACGAGGGCAGGCTCGTACCGACGCAGGTTTCGCTCGCCAAGTGGAACAACTGCCGGGCGGCGCTCGACATCGCGCGTGACGCGCGCGACATCCTCGGCGGCTCGGGAATCAGCGCCGAATACGTGCCCGTCAGGCACATGCTCAACCTCGAGAGCGTCATTACCTACGAGGGCACGGAGACGATTCACCAGCTCGTCGTGGGCAAGGAACTCACCGGTGTGAACGCCTTCGGTTGATGCGCGCTTGAACGAACGCCGCCTGCCGACCGACCGCGACGTCTGGCGCATAGCGGCGCCGATGATCCTCTCCAACGTCTCCGTGCCCTTGCTCGGCATGGTGGACACGGGCGTCACGGGACACCTCGAGAGCCCCGCCTACCTCGGCGCAGTCGCCATCGGCGCCACGATCTTCTCGCTCCTGTACATGGGCATGAACTTCCTGCGCATGGGTACGACGGGGATCGCGGCGCAGGGCTACGGTGCGCGGGACTACGACGGATTGCGCGTCTCGCTCGGCCAGGCGCTGATCGTGGGCCTCGCGATCGCCGTGCTGATACTGCTGCTGCAGGCGCCGATCGCGAAGATCGCGCTCATCCTGCTCGGCGGCGACGCCGAGACGCAGCGGCACGCGGCGACCTATTTCTTCGTCCGCGTCTGGAGCGCCCCCGGCACGCTCGCCAATTTCGCGCTCGTCGGCTGGTTTCTGGGCACCCAGAATGCCCGCGTACCGCTGCTGATCTTCCTGACGATCAACACGACCAACATCGTCCTCGACCTGCTGTTCGTCGTGGTCCTCGGCATGAAAGTCGAAGGCGTGGCGCTCGCGTCGGTCATCGCCGAGTACACGGGACTTGCCGTCGGCGGCACGTTTGCAATCGCCGCGCTGCGCAGGCACGAGGGACGCTGGCCGCTCGCACGTCTCGTCAACCTGTCGGCGTACCGGGCGTTCTTCGCGGTCAACGCCAACCTGTTCCTGCGCACGATCGTGCTCATGTGCACGCTGGCCTTCGTCACCGCACAGGGAGCCCGCCTCGGCCCCGCGGTCCTCGCCGCCAATGCCGTGCTCATGAATTTCCAGCATCTCACCGCATTCGGTCTCGACGGGATCGCGCACGCTGCGGAGGCGCTGGTCGGCAAGGCGGTCGGCGAAGACAAGCAGGAATCGCTGGAGCACGCGGTCAGGCTGACGCTGCGCTGGTCCCTGATCTTCGCTGCCGGTTTTGCGCTCGTCTACGCCTTCACCGGCGGGTCGATCGTCAACGTCCTGACCGACCTCCCCGACGTCCGGGAAACCGCGACCGTGTACCTGCCGTGGCTGATCGCTTCGCCGCTCATCTCGGTCTGGTGCTTCCTCTACGACGGCGTCTATGTCGGCATGACCCGCGCGCGCGAGATGCGCAATATCATGCTGTTCTCGGCCGTCGCCGTGTTCCTGCCGGCGTGGTACCTGACGCAATCCTTCGGCAATCACGGCCTGTGGTTCGCGCTGATGGCCTTTATGGCCAGCCGCGGCATCGGCATGCACCTCGGCTATCGGCGGGCCGTGATCCAGACGTAACCGAGCACGCCGGACAGCACGTTGGCGATCGCATAGGCCGCGAAAATCCCGACGGCGCCGAACAGCGCCTTGCCGGCGAAGGCCAGCGGAACGTACAGCACCAGGATGCGCGTCACGCTGACGGCGACGCCCGGCATCGGATTGCCGAGTCCGTTGAACGCGGCATTCACGACCATGACGATACCGTAGGCGCCGTAGCTGACCGGGGCGATCCAGAGGAACAGTTTCGCGACGTCGGTCACCTCGGGGCTGTCGCTGAACAGCGCCGGGATGATGCCCGACAGCAGCGCCAGTGCCGCCGCGATCGCGAGCCCGCTGCCGATACAGAAGATCGCACAGAGGCGTAACGACTGCCGAATCCGATCCTGTTTCCCGGCGGACAGGTTCTGCCCGACGAACGGCCCGATGATCGCGGACAGCGCGTAGTAGGGCACGAGCACCATCGACTCGACGCGGCTCGCGACGCCGAAACCCGCAACCGCTGCGGGCCCGAAATCGGCGATCATCGCCGTCACGAAGGCAACACCCATCGGCACGATGACGTTGGTACCGGCCGCGGGCAGCCCGACGTGCAGGATGTCGGCCCAGGACTTCCTCAACGCCGCCGGGTCCGGCCAGTCGAAGGTCAGGAGATCGAGCCGGCGTTGCAGATAGTAGACGCCTGCGAAGAAGAACGCGCCACGCGAGATCAGCCCGGCGATGGCGGCGCCGTCGAGACCAAGCGCCGGAATCGGCCCGAGGCCGAAGATAAACACCGGGTCGAGCAGCACGTTGAGGATGGCGCCGCCGATCATGAGTTTGCCCGGCAACACCGTATCGCCCGTCGCGCGCATGCTCGCCGTGCCGACCATGCCGAGCACGATGAACGGCACCGCGGCATACAGGATCGTCATGAAGCGCTCGATCTCCGGCAGCATGTCCTCCGGGGCGCCCATGGTGCGGAACAGCGGGTCGATCGTCAGGACACCGATCACGGCACAGACGACGGCGACGATCAGCGACAGGATCAGGCTGTCGGTCGACAGCCGCTGCGCGCGTTCGTGGTCGTCCGCGCCGATCGCGCGGGCGACCACGGAGGACGTGCCCGCCCCGAGGCCGATCGCGACGCTCGTCACGATCATGAGTATCGGGAAACCGAAGCTGTACGCGGCCAGCGCCCGGTCGCCGACCATGCCGAGAAAGTAGGTGTCGATGAACGACTGCGCCATCAGGGTCGTGATGCCCAGGAGCATGGGCACGGCCATGTCGGTCAGGTGCCGGCCTACCGGCCCCTGCGTCAGTCGGGCGCTGCGGGATTTCATCGGGCACGAATACAGGGAATGCCGGTGAAACACAACCACGGGGACGACAATGCGGTACGATGCGCGTCCGATCCGCAGGAAAGCCCGGGAGCAATGAGCATGAGCGACGCCGTCATCGTCTCCACCGCGCGTACCGCGCTGTCCAAGTCCGTTCGCGGCAAGTTCAACAACACCCACGGCATCACGCTCGCCGGGCACGCGCTGCGGCACGCGATCGGGCGGGCCGGCGTCGATCCGGCCGAGATCGAGGACGTCGTCATGGGCTGCGCCTATCCCGAAGGCGCCACCGGTTTCAACATCGGCCGCAACGCGGCGATGGCCGCGGGTTGCCCGACGAGTACGGGCGGCATGACCGTCAACCGCTACTGCTCGTCCGGACTGCAGGCCGTCGCGATCGCCGCGGGACGCGTCGTGAACGAGGGTGTGCCGGTCATGGCGGCCGGCGGCGTCGAGTCGATCTCGCTCGTCCAGTTCGGCGGTTCGGCCAACCGGCTGCATGCGACCGAAGAGGAACTCTTCAAACGCCTGCCGGCGCTCTGGATGACGATGATCGAGACGGCCGAGATCGTGGCCGACCGCTACGGCGTCAGTCGCGAGAGCCAGGACGAGTTCGCGCTGCTCAGCCAGCAACGCACCGCCGCGGCCCAGGAGGCCGGCCGCTACGACGACGAGATCGTGCCGCTCGAAACCACGATGAAGATCGTCGACAAGGAGACCAAAGAGGAGTCGTTCCACGAGGTCGTCGCCGATCGCGACGACTGCAACCGGCCCGACACGACGCTCGAAGGTCTTGCGTCGCTGCAGCCCGTGTTCAGGGACGGGCAGCAGGTCGAAGAAGGCAGGTACGTGACGGCCGGCAATGCGAGCCAGTTCTCGGACGGCGCCAGCGCCTGCGTCGTCATGAGCGCCGGGGAAGCGGAGAAACGCGGACTCGAGCCGCTCGGCGCGTTCCGCGGATTCGCCGCGCACGGATGCGCGCCGGACGAAATGGGCATCGGTCCGGTGTTCGCCGTACCCCGGTTGCTCGAGCGCCACGGACTCGGGATCGACGACATCGATCTCTGGGAACTGAACGAAGCGTTCGCCGCGCAGGCCGTCTACTGCCGTGACACGCTCGGCATCGACCCCGAAAAACTCAACGTCAACGGCGGCGCCATCTCGATCGGCCACCCCTACGGCATGACCGGCGCCCGCTGCACCGGCCACCTGCTCCTCGAGGGCAAACGACGCGGTGCGAAATACGGCGTCGTGACGATGTGCGTCGGCGCGGGCCAGGGCGCGGCCGGCCTGTTCGAGATCTACTGATCGCCGCAATCAGAGTATCCGGCTCGCCGTCACGACGTAGCGCAGCGGCCCGCCCGATTCGATCGCATCGAACGGGTAGCACGTAACGAGCGTCAGCGTCGGCGCGTCCGTGTCGAGCACGAGGCTGCCCCTGCGCGAATCGACGACGTCGGTGCCGACGATCCGGTAGACGTGACGCTCACCCGTGATCGACTCGACGCCGAGCAACTCGCCGACCTCGACGTTGCGCAGAAATGCGAAGTGCGTGTCGCGGTGGCCGGCGATGACCGTGTTGCCGATCTCGCCGGGCATGGCGCTGGCCCCGAGGTGGCCGGGGCCGAACGCCAGGGTGCGGCCCGAGCCGCCTGCGAGCACGATCAGGTCCACGTCGCGCCGCTCGGCGATCAGCCGCGCCACGGGCCAGGTGTCGGCCCACGGCCACGGCGCGGCGCGGTCTTCGCCCGCGGTCACGCGAAGCCACGCCCGTTGCATGAGCTCCTGGGCGAGCCAGGCTTTGGCCGGGATGTACGCGCCCTGGCCGAGATTCCAGAACCCGAGTGCAAGCAGCGCCGCCACGACGAGAATCCTGAGCTTAGCGACGGCGCGCACGTTTCCGCCCCGGCCGCGTCGTGCGGATCATGACGATCAGGAGTACGGCAGACAGCAGCCATGCGGCACCCATGATCCTGAGCGCGGGCCCGTCCGTTGCCGTTGCCGGGAATCCGAAGATCGCGTTCATGTTCTGCCCGTAGGGCAGGAGGTTCGGCACCTGCTCGCTCGACAACGGATCGCCCGCCGCTCGCGCCGGCGTCTTGTCGACCGCGATCAGGCTCGTGTACTTGCTGACGAGATGGTGCGTGAGCGCCGTCTCGAGGATCGCTGCACGCGTCTCGCCCGGCTGCGCGCCACGGCGCTCGCCATCCATGAGTTCGTCGATGCGCGCGCGGGCCCACAGCGCACCCACGCCTTCGCTCACCGCCCGCGAATCGAGGGGCAGCTCCGTCGACCAGGCACCGGTCACGGAATTGCCGCTGATGCGCAACCGGTCACCCGGCCGGAACGCGCCCGACGCGCGGGCTTTCGCGACGACGGGTTCGCCGAGATAGAGGTCCGGGACGATCGACGGGTAGGTGTCGACGACGGTGCCGCTCGGCCACAGCACCTCGATATTGGTCACCTGCGGGTTCTCGAGCTTCCTGAACAGCCCGTCCATCTTCTCGCGCACTTCGTGCAGCGCACTGATGAACGTGTAGGAACCGCGGCCCGCTTCCGCCGCCTTGCTCATGAACCAGCTGTTCGGCGCCGAGCCGATACCGATCGTGAACAGGCGCGCGTTCCCGAGCGTCTCCTCGATCATCGAGAACACCTCGTCCTCGTAGCCGATGCTGCCGTCCGTGATGAACACGATCTGCCGCAGGTGCGTCTCCGTCGGCGGCGATTCGAGCGCCATCTCGAGCGCCGGCCGCATCTCGGTACCGCCGTCGGCCTGTAACTGCCTGACGAAGTTCAGCGCATCCTCGACGACGATATCGTTGACCGGCACGCTGCTCGGGTACAGCGCGTTCGTGTACGAGTCGAAGTCGATGACGTTGAACCGGTCACCGGGTTGCAGCGCCTTGATCGCGAGGCTGACTGCACGCTTCGCCTGGACGATCGACACGCCGTGCATCGAACCCGACGAGTCCACGATGAAGATCGTCTCGCGTGGCATCCGCACCGCAGGCGCGCGATCCTGGTCCGGCGGCATGACCATGAACAGGTAGTGCGGTTTACCGTCGATCGTTTCCGTGAATGCCAGCGCGCGCGGCTGCCCGGACGGTATCGGTTGCCACACGAGCTCGAAGTCGTGGTCCATGTAGGTCCGGTCGTCCGTGAGTTCGACCCGGTAGTGCCGGCCGACCTCCGTCACGATCACGGGGTGATAGCGGCTCGCGACGATCTCGAGCGGCATACCGGCATTGATGTCCGCGGTCAGCGCGATCCTGTGATTCTGCGAACTGCCGACATGGGGAGGGGTGATCAGCGACGCGTCGGGCACGTCGTCGGTATCGGGCGCCCAGCCATTGCCCTGCTTGTCGGGCAACGGGTTTCCCGGAATGTATCGTGGTGTCAGCGTCATCGGGAAGCGGATGCTGAATTTGCCGTCTTCGTAGCGAAGGTCTTCCAGGTATTCGATCTCGACGACCACCCGTTCGCCCGGCGCGACGTTTGCCACCTGCGTCGTAAACAGGTTGGCGCGTTGTTGCTGCACGAGGCTGGTCTTCTTGCCCTCGGCCTTGGCCCGCTCATACTCCTTTTCGGCCTGTTCCTTTTCACGGATATCTCCTTCGATGAAGCGGTCACCGATGTGCAGGCGCATTCGGTCGACGGCCGCCTTGTCGGGCAGGGGGAATACATACACGCCCTCGACCCACTCCGGGCCTTCGTTGCGAAACGCCTGCCGAACGGAGACGCGGGCGACGAGCCCGCTGATCTTCATGTCGACGCCGGTGTCGATCGTCGTCGCCGTTCGGTACCCCCGGGCCGTCTCCCAGAGCAGGCTGCCGGTCTGCACCCGGTCCGGCAATCTCTGCCCGGCCTCCGCGGGCCAGGCCTGGAGCACGACGAACAACGCAACGACCCACAGCCAGGAGCGGATATCGGATCGGATGTTCTGCATGGTGCCCTCCCTTCGTTACCGCTCATTGAAGCGAGGCAATGCGACGTAGCGCGGTCCGCGTCATGGCAATGCACGGGCGGAATGTGGCAAATTGTGACGCTTGTACCAGGGGACAGCGAGTGGCCAGGAGAATTGCAATCGTCGAGGACGAGCCCGCGATCCGCGACAACTACGCGGCGGCGTTTCGGCGCGAAGGCTATGTCGTGGACGGCTACGAGGCGCGACGGCCCGCACTCGACGCATTCGAGGCGCGTCTGCCCGATCTCGTCGTCATCGACATCAACCTGAAGAACGACGTCGAGGGCGGTTTCGAGCTCTGCCGCGAGCTGCGCGCACGCTCGGCCGACCTGCCGATCATCTTCCTGACCGCCCGCGACAGCGAGTTCGACGCCGTATCGGGCCTGCGTCTCGGCGCCGACGATTACCTCACCAAGGACATCAGCCTGCCGCATCTGATGGCGCGCGTCGCGGCCCTGTTCCGTCGCCTCGACGCGCTGCAGAAGCCCGAGGGCGGGGACGGCCGGCTTTCCCGCGGCGCACTGGTCGTCGACACCGAACGCATGACGGTTCACTGGAAGGACCGGTCCGTCGGCCTGACGCTGACCGAATTCTGGCTCGTGCACGCGCTCGCGCGTTACCCGGGACACGTCAAGAACCGGCAGCAGCTGATGGACGCCGCACAGGCGGTTCTCGATGACAATACGATCACCTCGCACGTCAAGCGGATCCGCCGCAAGTTCCACGCCATCGATCCCGATTTCGACGCCATCGAGACCGTGTACGGCATGGGCTATCGCTGGCTGAGCGAGTAGGGCCGGCCGGGACCGTGAACCTCCGGCGCCAGCTGCTTCTCGTCAGCCTGCTGACCCTGATGCTGCCCTGGGCCGGCTGCGAGTTCATCCGCGAAACCGAGATCGCGCTGCGCGCCGGCCAGCAGCAGATGCTCGCGGGAACGGCGCGTGCCGTGGCGAACTCGCTGGCGCAGTACCGCGAGGAATTCCCGATTCGCGACAGTGCCTTCCCCGTCGACGACCAGGTCTATCTCCACGAGCTCGCAACGCGTCCCGAGATCGACGGCTACTTCGACGACTGGTCGCTCGAAGAGGCTTCGTTGCGCACACTGCGCGGCACGGACGGACCGATTCGTTTCGCGTTCGGCACCCGCGCCGACGCCGTCTACCTGTACGTCGAGGTCAGCGATCGCAGCCTTGCCTACGGGACGGATCGCGTCGTTCTCGCAACGAGCAACCCGCCGTATCTCGTCGAGGCGTTCACGTTCGCCGCGGAAGCCCCCGGGCCGATCATCGGCACGAAACAGACCGAGTTCGGCTTCGCGCCCGAGCCCACCGCGACCGCGTACTGGCAGGACTATCCGGGCGGTTACCGCGTCGAAGCACGCCTGCCGGCCGGCCAGCTCGGCACGCACCTCGGCATCACGGTCGTCAATACCGGCGACCCGCAGGATGCCGGGACCCGCAGCAGCTCGTTCGTCGGCCG
>JAKSCZ010000162.1 GCA_022360335.1 Pseudomonadota bacterium | reverse complement strand
TGGATGCACATCGTCGGCAACATGTGGTTCCTGTGGATCTTCGGCGACAACGTCGAGGATGCGATGGGCCGGGCACGCTTCGCCGTTTTCTACCTGCTGTGCGGGTTCGCCGCGGCCGGGGCGCAGATGCTCGCCGACTCCGCGTCGCTGATACCGATGGTCGGCGCGTCCGGCGCCATCGGCGGCGTCATGGGCGCCTACATCGTCCTCTACCCTCGCGTACACGTGCACTTGTTCGTATTCCTCGGGTTCTACGCGACGACGTTCGCCGTGCCCGCCGTGCTGATGCTCGGTTACTGGATGCTGCTGCAACTGATCGGCGGATTCGGCAGCATCGGCGCGACGGGCGGCGGCGTCGCGTTCTGGGCGCACGCGGGCGGCTTCCTCGCCGGCGCGGTCCTCGTCCCGTTGTTCAAGAACGGCCGCCTGCTCGATGCCCATCCGTATCACGGCTGGCGGCAGAAGCGGCACGCGGCGCGCACCTGGCGCCGTATCGACAGGCGAAGGCGGCGCTGACGTCGCTGGCGACGCACCGTGCCGCTATGCGAGACTTCCCCGATTCGCTCGACACCGGATGATCCGTATGTCCCTGCCCGGCAACCTCGTCTTCTTCGTGTTCGGCGGCTTCGTCATCTTTCCGGGCTACGTGCTCGGCGGCATCATCTCGAGGCCGTAGATCTTCTTCATCGTCTTCGTCTGGAAAATCAGCGCCGAACCGGCGGTGACGGCGATCACCGCAGCGAGGATGACGGCCAGGCGTGTCGCGGACACGCCCTGCGCAGCGCGAACCTGCATCAGCACGTACAGCGTATGCAGCCACTCGAGCGTCCCCGCGGCCAGCGCGACCTGGACGAGGCGCGCCGCCCACGGTCTCCCGACGAACAGCAGGCCGATCAGGATCGCCGAGCCGATGACGCCGACCTCGTTACCGTAGCGCAGGAAATGGGCGCCCAGGACGACCAGGCTCAGGACGATCGGGACGAAGAACAGCGCTTGCATGACGGTGCAAAGAACTGCCGTTTCAGTCCCGCGAGGCGCGGCCGAGCTGCGCTTTCAGTTCGGCGAGTTCGGCCTCGAGTTTTTCGACCCGCTCGGTCAACTCGGCCATGCCACTCCGTTGTGGCGCAGCCGGCCTCCCCGCGCTCGCCGCCGCGGTATACGCGTCGACGTCGACGGGACCGCAGAACAGGTGCATGTACTCGGAGTCCTTGCGGCCCGGCGTGCGCGGCAGCTTGACGACCAGCGGGCCCGCCTCCCGGCCGATGAGCCCGTCGAGGACGGCCACGACGTCGGCGTTGTCCGCGAACGCGTGCAGGCGACCGCTGCGCGAGCGCAGCTCGCCCGGCGTCTGCGGGCCCCGCAGTAACAGCAGGCACACGAGGGCAACTTCGGCGGGATCGAGTTGCAGGTCGCTGTAACGCGTATTGCAAAAGCGCTGCGAGTACTTCTCCGTCCGGCTCTTGTAATTCTCTTCCGTGCGCACGAGATGCTTGCCCTCGAGCGTGCGGATCGTGTGCTGCACCTCACCCCGGTTCAGCGACATCACGGGATCGCGCGACGATTTCTGGTTGCAGGCGTTCGTCAGCGCATTCAGGGTCAGCGGGTACTGATCCGGCGTCGCGATCGATTTCTCGATCAGGCAGCCGATCACGCGAGCCTCCCTGTCGTCCAGTCGTTCGAGCACGGTCGGTCCTCCGTTTGGAGGGGATTGTAACCCGCCGGGAAGGCGGCGCTCATACCCGCACGAATCCGGATCGCGCGGGCCTCACGACGCACTCCTCGTCCAGAACGCCCGGGCGAGCTGCAGTTTCGCGGCGACGGCGACGATCAGCACGCCGTGCACGAACCAGGTAATGTCGCCCCGGACGATGAGTACGGGCAGCAGGAAAAAGAACAGCGCCATCGCGAAACGCCCGAACTGCAGGTGCGGAACGCCGTAACGTTTGTGCCGGATCCGCACGTGGCTCATGTAGATCTCCAGGGCGACGAGGATCGGCAAGTAGGGTAGCCAGTATTTCGAAACGAACCCGGGGAACAGCAACCACAACCACAGCAGGGTCGAGAAGCTGAGTACCAGGTCGGCGATACCGTCGAGGTCCGCGTCGTATCCCGGCGGTGCCGCCCGGCGCGCGAACCAGCCGTCGAGCCCGTCGGTCGCGGCCGCCGCGACGTACGAACCGAAAACCCACCATTTCAGGCCGAATGCGGCGAATACCGTGATCGGAACGACGCTGGCGATGCGGCTCCAGGTCAGGGCGTCGGCGACGATTCGGGCGGTATCGCGGTTCATCGCTCGCGGCAAAGTGCGGTTTCAGTCTTTAGGTTTCAGAATCCTGAACAACGGACCCTCACGAAATTCGAATTCGGGCGGCGGACGCGGCAGCAGCCAGCCGGGTTCCGGGCGTTCGCCGCAAGCCGTATCGCAGACTCCCCAGAGCCCGACGACCGCCTCGCCCTCACTGGTCTCGATGACCAGCGTCGCGTGGAATTCGCCGATACGATCCGGCAGGAACTGCACTCGATAGGTTTCCGTCTCTCCCGGCCCGATCGCCAGGGGCACGCCCGGATCGCTCACGTCGAGTTCGTGCTCGCTCCGGATGGCTGCGAAACGCGCCGCATCGGCGCCCTCGACAGACACCCCCAGCCGGTCGAACGCGACTGCGCCGCCGTTGATCAGAACCGCGGCGCGCACTGCGGACGACGTTTCGCCCGACGCCGAGTCCGGTGCGGCGAACAGGCGCAGGGTGCCGGGCACGGCAATGATCGACGGCTCGACGGCCGTCGCGATCACCGGCATGGCGATCGTGCCCTGGCGCCCGGCGTGGTCGATGAAGCGGACCTCGGTCACGGCGTTCTTGCGCGACATGGATGCGAACTGCGGTTGCAGGCGGATGGCAAAGCCGTCGCCGCCGGCCACGTCGAACGGCGGCACGCCGGCGCTCGTCGTCGGTTGTCCGAACTCGGCCGCCTGCGGTCCCGTCAGCGTGACGGACCGGACGCGAACCGAGGCGACGCCGAAATTCCCGACCTCGAATGCGTCGATGGCCGGCACCTGCGCGCCGACGCGCTGCGTTCCCAGGTCGATCGAGGCCGGCGCCGCCGTCAGGCCGGAGCCGGACGTGCCGGTATCGCCGATGGCGGTAAGGTCGAGCTCGAGATGGTACGAGCCGCCCGGTTGCTCCTCGGTGTCGTGCCACAGCCGGACCTGCCAGATCAGCGACGGATCGAGACCCGTGCTTTGCGCCAACTCCGGGTGCGAATACGCCGGCGAAACCGGAAACGGCGCCATCGGTTCACACAGTACGACGTCGAATTCGCTGAAACCTCTCGAGTCGTCGCGGGTCTTGCAGAGCGTCGAGCCGATTTTCAGCGCTTCGACCGGGCGGTAATCGCCGGGCATCGCCGTCGGATTGCCCTGACGTACGCGGGCCGCGACGACCGTAATATTGGGACTGAAGTTCTCCAGCAATTCCTGCCCTTCCGTGGGTACGCGCCACTGGTACCTGTGGATCCACCGTTCGCCGTCGGCCTCCGCGTTGCCGATGTACTCGAGCGGCCGGGAAATCGTCCGGATGCCGCCGGCCGGGACGACTTTCAGGTGGGTGGGCAGCGGCAGCGCCTTCACCTCCATTCCCGGGGAAACGTCTTCCAGCACGAACGATGCGCCGTCGCGCTGCGAGGGCAGCAGCGAGAAACTGACGTCGGTCATCAAGGTAGCGGCACCGAGGTCGATCACGCACATCGGCGGGTTCTGCGGATGCGGCGGCTCGCGGCCGGCCAGCAGCTGCGTGACCGACTCGCTGTCGCAGTTCGCCGTGACCGCGCCGAGATCGCCGACCGTCGAGATGGCCGGAATCGACGCCCGCGAACAACGGCGTACGTCGACCTCGAGGTGATCGGCATAGTTCTCGGTGACGATTACGCCCCGGATCGCTTCCTGGATCTCACGCGTGTCCTTGTCCAGGCCGGGGAACCGGTCGCACGACCCGAAATTCGCATCGGCATCGAGCTCGACGTCTTTGTCGCGATCGCGCAGCGTCACGTCCTCGGCGACGATCTCGAACGAGAGTCTCGCGAAGCCGTTGCCGCCCGTCACCCAGAGGTTCGGCGCTTTTCGCAGGCGCTGCGCCAGATCGGGACGATGGGCGTGCATCAGGCTGCCCAGCACCGGGCTGACCAGGTGGCAGGGCGCTTTCGGGTCGGCGCCGGCCGGGCCCCGGCAGTTTCCGTCCGAAAACGTGTTCGAAGGAGAGACGCTGACAGTCGGCCCCATGTCCCGACGCAGCGTATCGTTCAGCGCGATGCGGCCGCCTTCGACGACGACCGGGATCCCCGGCTCGACGCAGGCAGTGCCGGCGAGTGTCAGCGCGATCAAGGCCGCGGTCCGGGCGTTCGGGTTGTGGTTCATGGCGGAATCCTCCGGGTTGGTGCGACATGCCGCCATCGCTAATCGTCCTAATCGTCGTCGACGATATCGACGCGCACCGTGGCGACTCGTTCGATCTTCCCCTGCGGTGCCCGGCTGAGCCCGAAGTTCACGAAGAACGACTCCGGCACTTCCGGCAGGCCGTCGTTGATCAGCGGAACGAGCAGCAAGCCGCCCGGCGCCGGGTCCACGACCTGCCGCGTTACCGGAACGAAGTCCGTGTCGGCGCGCGCCGTGTGCTCACTGGTCCACCAGACGAGCGGCGATTCCGAATCGTCGACGCGCCGCAGCGCGATCCGCGCCGCCGCATCGCGCTCGGATACGGAAACGATGGGGGCCGCAAACTCGACGACGGCTTCCTCAACGGCGGGTTCCGGGGTCGAATCCGCCGCCGGCTCGCTAGCGGCGCCGCTGACGGTATCGCCGGGGACGGCGGTATCGGCTTCGACGATCGCGGGCTCTGCCGGTCCCGGCTGCCGGGTTGCCTGCGGCGGAGCAGCCGGCGCGATGCGCGTGCTGTCGTCGACGTAGGCGATGAGGTCCGAAAAGCGCTCCCCGGGCTGACCGAGGTAGGCCCAGGCGCCGAGCGCGGCGAGCAAGGCGAACAGGAGCCAAGCTCGCCGCCGGCCGGGCTTGTTGCGAACGGGCCTGGCGTCCGGCCGGATCTCGACGCGCGGCGAGGTCGCGGGAACGGCCGCGGCCGGCCCGGGAACCGGCGCTTGTCGTTCTTCGGCCGGGTCCTCGCTCGTCTGCCGCAGACGTTCCGTGCCCGCGATACCGAAGCTGCGCAGGAACTCCGCGACCGAGGACGTTCGCTGTTCCGCGTCGAGGGCCAGCGCGCGGCGCAGCGCCGCCCACTCGCGATCGGCAAGCGAATCGATACGGCCGGGTTCGAGCCCGGCCAGCCGGGCCCTGGGCGGCGCGGCGTGGTTGAACGGGTGTCTGCCGGACAGCATCTGGTAGGCCAGGCACGCCAGCGCGAACACGTCGTCCCCGACGGCGGCATGGCCGGAGACGCCGCTCATCGCGGCGCCGTGGAAGAGCGAATCGGCGGCGCCGAGCGGGACGACGTCCAGCAGCCGAACCTCGAGATCGTCCGTGACGAAGACGTTGCCGGTCGTCACGTTGCCGTGTACCAGGTCGCCGGCGTGCAGCAACTGCAGCGCCTCGCCGACGGCACGAAGGACCGGGCGTACCTCGTCCGGCGGCAAGGTCTCCGCCTGGTCGAGTACCGCACGCAGCGATGCGCCGTCGAGAAGTTCCATGACGAGGTAGACGAACTTCCCGTCGCGATCGAAGGAACGGTAGTCGACGATACTCGGGTGTGCCGCGGCCCGCAGCGTCTCGTAGCCCGTCTTGAGCTTGTTGAACAGCTTGTCGTTGCGGGCGACGACGTCCGGGACGATCTGGATCGCGACGTACTGCTGTACGCCGAGCGCCTCGTAGTTCTCGTCGATCGCCGAGAAGACGTCGCCGAGGCGCCCGTGTCCGATCCGGTTCTGCAGGCGATACCGGCCGGCGATCCGGCGCCGGTCCGGCCGGGACGCGGAGGTGGCGTTGTCGAACTCTGCTGCCGTCATCTCGGGACCAGTCTATCACTGCTCCCGCAAAGCACGCTTCGCGGCCGCGGGTATCGCCGGGGCCACTCCTAGATTTCTTTGCTCAGGCGAGTCGGCGCCCAGGATTTGTGCTGTTCGTAGGCCGGCCGGCTGTCGGGATCCCGGCACTCGTCGAGCTTGCCGGCCAGCCACTGGAACCACTCGAATGCTTCCGGGTCGTCGAGTTCTGCGCGAAGCTCGACGACCCAGTTCTCCAGGCGCCGCCATAACAGGATCGCGCTCGAGCCGATCAGGTTCCTGACGACGAGGAAGGGCACGATGCGCTGATAGGTCATCACACCGACGCTTTCCATCGTCGTGCATATCAGCATTGCGCAACTGCCCACCTCGGGCGATCGCGCATTGATCTCATCGCGTGTCAGTCCCTCGGGCAGGGCGAGGATCGTCTCGTATGCCTTGTTGAAGTTGGCGTTGCCGAAAGATCGAAAGAGTTCGATCGCCGCCAGCTCCCTGCGTTGCTGCCGCAGACTGCGCATCTGGATCACTGCGAACGCCAGACCGCCGATGACGATGATCGCGCCGAGGATCTCCGCCACATTGGCGATATTTTCCAGGTCGTTCATGAGTACAGTCCTTCGGGTCTTCGAGGCACGGGCATAACGAGGCGCTCGTCGATGCTCGCCCTCACGCCCGGGCGGCAGGATTGCCAGGTGGCGTATTCCAGACTACTGGCAGTCGTCTTCCCGCTGATCGAGATCGGCTTTCGCTTCCAGAGCGAAGCGGGTGCGAAAGCTCACCCTTTGCGTTTCGAGGCATCAGGGATTCCGCGCAACGAATCCATGACTTCCTCTTTCGATGCGTATTCACC
>JAKSCZ010000564.1 GCA_022360335.1 Pseudomonadota bacterium | reverse complement strand
GGTGTCGTTGCGCGTCGCGTACACGTACAGCCCGAACAGGCCGCCGAAGGAGTGACCGAACCAGGCTTCGCGTGATGCGTCGACGTCGTGACGCCGTGCGATCTCGGGCTGCAATTCGCTGCGGACGAACTCGAGCAGGACGTCGGCGCCGCCACCGCGAACCGGCGAGTCGTCCGGTCCCGTCGTCGGCGTCAGATCGAATCCGCGTTCCACGACCGCATCGATTCCGTCGGGGTAGCCGATCCCGACGACGATCGCGCCCGACGCGACATCGGGCCGGCGGACGGCATTGGAGACGGTTTCCGCCATCGTCAGAAACTGGGTATTGCCGTCGGCGGCATAGACGACCGGGAAGCCGCTTTCGGGTACTTCCCCAGGCGGCACGCTGACGAAGATGCGCCAGTGTCGCCCGGTTTCCGATTCGACATCGAAGAAGTAACTCCCCGGCAGCCCGACGGCGCCAGAGCCCTGCGCCAGCAGAAGTATCGCCAGGAAACCGGTCAGCCGGCCCATCGCGCTACGCCCGCGCCCGGTTCGCCGCCGCCCGCGCCCTGAGACTGCGGCGGCGCAGCCACAGGATGACGCCGGTCACGAGCAGCAGGCCCGGTAACAGGCCTGCAACGAACAGGATCCACCGATACGCGAGACCGAGTTCCGTGCCGTCGTGCAGAATGTGCATCAGGTGCGTAAAGCGGTCGCCGGCTTTCGGAGGAGTCGGTGCCTCGGGTCGCGATACCCGCAGCGATGCGTCTTCGACGAGTACGGACGTCGGCGGTCCGCCGGCGCCACGGAACGTCACGGTCCAGTTCCGCTGTTCCAGCGCAGGGAAGTCGAGTGCCATGAACGCCGCGTCGCCGACGGCGCCCCGTGCCGCCTCGATCACGTCTGCCGGTCGGCTGTGCAAGTCACTCTGCGGCCGGGCCGGGATCGGCTCCGCAAGCGGTATCGGTTCTTCGATTTCGGTGAACAGCCCGACGGCACGTGCGCTGGCGTCCGGAAACGAAAGGTAGATTCCGGTCGTCGCAAGAATCACCATCGGGATCGCGATCCAGATACCGAAGACGAAATGCAGGTTGCGCGACGTCTTCTGCCGCGATTGCCAGGACACGGAGCGCCACAGGTCCCGCGGTTTCGGCCACCACATCCAGATTGCAGTGACGGCGGACAGGAGCAGCAGAATCCCGCTGAGCCCGACGAGCTGCCGGCCCCGGGTCCCGTCGGCGGCGAGATAAAAATGGAAGCGGTGAGCCCAGGCGATGAACGTCGTCTTGCTGTCGTTGGTATCGAGGATGCGGCCGCTCGCCGGATCCACCCAGGCGAACACGCGGTGCTGTTGTTCTCCTTTCGCGGGACGCTCGGGATAGGTCGTCGCGACGATCACCGGTGCGCCCGCCGGCGCCGGGATGAACAGCGCGCCCGGGTCGGTCTCCGGGATCGCTTCGTCGACGATCCGGATGTACTCCTCCGGCGGCAGTTCGACGCGCGCATCGGACGGGACGTGCCGCTCCGGGTTCAGCGTCGAATCGATCGCGACATGGAACACGAGATAGCTGCCCGTCAGGCAGATCGGGATCAGCAACAGAGCGCCGATCAGGCCGGTCCACAGGTGAACCTGGTACAGGAATTCCCTGCGACGAATCGCGCTCTTGCTCAACACGGTCGGGCTCGGGTCAGCCGGACTTCAGGAGTTCGCGGTTTTCCCGCAGCGCCGCCGCCACGGCTTCGGCCGTGCGGTTGAGATGCAGTTCGGTGAGGCGCGCAGCCTTCAGGGTCTGGCGGTTCACGGCCGCGTGGTAGATCCCCTCGTGCTCATCGTGCAGGCACCGGTCTTCGTGCGACGTCATCAGCGAGATGTGCCGGTAACGTTCCGCCTGGCGGTACATCGTGTCGCGTAACTTGATCAGCCACGGCGAGCCGCAGGCGGAGACCAGTATCTCGTGGAAACGCCGATTGACCGCCTCCCAGTCGTGCATCTGCTCGTCGCTGGGATTGCCCCCGAGCCCCGTCTCGATGCGCGTCAGGTCCTCGAAAGCGGCCGTCAGCTGCTGCTCCCACTCGTCGTCGCCGCGTTCGATCGACCGGGTCAGGGCTTCGGTTTCGATGAGGCTGCGCACGTTGGAAATGTCTTCGAGTTCCTCGATCGACAGCGGCGCGACCCAAAAGCCGCGCTGGCCCTCGGTGACCACCATCGAATCCCCGACGAGACGCGCCAGGGCCTCGCGCAGCGGCGTGAGGCCGACGTCGTATCGCTTGCTGAGCGCTTCCATGCGCAGCTTCGATCCCGCCGGCAGCACGCCGTCGACGATATCGCGGCGAATGTCCTGGTAGGCGCGTGCGGCAAGTGTCTTTGATTGTACGATCTGGTTCATGACATCAGTCCTGATAGTCGCTGTCCTGCAGCGAGTCGAGTTCCGGGTCCCCGTGCGTCAGGTACTCCCACATGCGTTCGAAGATGCGTCCCGCTTTCGTCGCGCGTCGCCGGGCGTTTGCACTATCGATCTCGATACCGGTTTCGCCCGTCGAGAGCACGGCCAGTTCGACGCGTGCCGCGTCTTCCGCGTACCAGTTTAGAACGACCGCATCTCTAATATCATCTCCGGCCGTCACGAGACCGTTGCCGCGCATGACGACGGCGGCGCCCGTGCCGAGCAGCTCGCCGACCTGCGCTGCCGCGTCCGCGGAGCGCACGAGCTGCGGATCGTTCCATAGCGGCATTCCGGGCGCGAAGTACGTGCCGAAGCCGTGGCGGACGCGCGGGGTCTTGCCGAGCGTCGACAAGGCCATGACGTTCGGGGGCATCGTCCTGCAGATACCGCCGATGTCGGCGCGCCGCGCATAGATGCTCTGGTGAATGCCGACTTCGCCGAGAACGCCGCCGGGCAGCGGACCGTCGACCGGGACGACCGTTCCTTCATCCGCGTCGGTGATCAGGCCCATCGGACGTGCCGCGCAGACGAGGAACGAATCGTCGTCGAGGCGCTGGCTGCAGTGCCCGTAGGCATGCGCAAGTCCGGCCTTGCCCAATGCGCGGGCAGCGATTCGGACCAGGGCTTCCGCGGTCGATCGCTTAACGGCCATGCCGGGTCGTGTGGAAAGCAACGCTGCCGAGCCGGGCGACGACGTTCTCGATCCGGGCGCCGGGCGCCAGTGCGACGGCTTCCGTCGCGCCGCCCGTCAGGACGATCCAGCCGGCTTCCACGCGTTTTCCCCGTCGCGCCAGCATCTGCGCCGCCTTGGCGACGGAGAGGCGCGGGTCGCCGAGCACGGCCCGGGTCGAACCCGTTTGCACCACGTCGCCGTCGACGGACAGGCTCATCCGCAAGTCGGACGCGTCGTCGGGCTTGTCGTACCAGTCCCCGATGACGAAGCCCGATGACGACGAGTTGTCGGCGATGACGTCGACGAGGCTGAACCTGAAGTTCTCGTAACGCGAATCGATGATCTCCACCGCCGGGGCGACGGCCTCGACCGCGTGCCAGGCTTCTGCGGCCGACACGTCGCCCTCGAGCCCGTCGCCCATGCGTACGGCGAGTTCGGGTTCCACGCGCGCGTGGACATAGGCGTCGAGCGATACGGCGTCGCCCGCACCGACGCGCATGGCATCCGTGAGCCAGCCGTAAATCACGTCGCTGACGCCCATCTGCTCGGCCTTGGCCCTGGACGTGAAGCCCATCTTGACGCCGATGATTCGTTCGCCGCGGGCAACGCGTCGGGCAACGCTCGAAGCCTGGATCCGGTAGGCGTCCTCGACGTCGAAATCGTCCCGCAAGGACAGCTGGGGGATCGCGGAAGCCGTCTGGGCCGCCTCGTCGACGACTGCCGCGAGGCGATCGATATCGTTCAAATCCGGTCTCCGTCTGTGCTCCGGGAAGGATTCGGCCTTACCCGTTGATTTTCGATTTTTTACTTGTCCCGATGTTGGGGACTCGCATCGCGGCCCATGGAGCTTGGTATAAATAGTACCTCACCGGATACACTTATGGCAAAAAATCGAAATTTTATTGATTTCGGCGCAGTACGAACATAGCATGCGACACACCTGTCCACGCCCGTACGGAGCCTGCCATGTCCTCTGAGGATGCGTCCCGGACTGCCGGCAAACTCAGCCGCCGGTCCTTCGTCGGAACCCTGACCGCCGCCTCGTCCCTCGGGCTGGCGGGGCTCGGCGCCACCGACCGGGCGCGTGCGCACGGCGAACGGACGCCCGGCGGCAAGCTGCTGCTGAAGAACGCGTTCATCTACACGGCGGACCCGGCCAACCGCGTGCTGCCGACCGGGTGGATACTGATCGACGGGCCGCTGTTTT
>JAKSCZ010000637.1 GCA_022360335.1 Pseudomonadota bacterium | reverse complement strand
GCCCTGCACGCCGCGGTCGCGAGCGGCGCCCCCATTCTCGCCCTTTACGTTCACGATGACGAGGCCGGCGGAGCGTGGCGGCCGGGCCGGGCGAGCGGCTGGTGGCTGCAGCGCAGCCTCGCCCGCCTCGGCGAATCGCTGGACGGCAGGCTGCACCTTCTTCGCGGCGACGCGGGCGCGTTGATACCGGACGTCGCGCGGGCCTTCGATGTACGCGCCCTCTACTTCAACCGCTGCGTCGAGCCGTGGCGCGTGGCTCAGGACCGCGCTATCCGACGGGCCCTGGTCGAGAGGGACGTTGCCGTGCACGCGTTCAACGGCGCGTACCTGTTCGATCCCGCGGTCATCGCAAAACCGGACGGCACGCCCTACCGCGTATTCACCCCGTACTATCGCAAAGGCTGCCTCGAGCGGGGCAGACCGCCGCGCGAACCGTTGCCGGCGCCGGACACCGTCGTGCACAGCGGTGCCCGGCCGGCCGGCGCACTGTCCGGCGACGCGTCGTTACCGCGGCACGACTGGCGTCCCGTCGACGGTCACGACTGGCGTCCCGGCGAGACGGGTGCGGCATCGCGGCTGCAGCGGTTCCTGGCGTCCGGCCTCGGGCGCTACGCGGCAGAACGCGACCGGCCGGACCTCGCCTCGGTGTCGCGGCTGTCGCCGCATCTCCACTTCGGGGAACTGTCGCCCCACCAGGCCTGGCACGCCGTCGTCGAGCGCATCGGCCCCGGTGCATTGCGTGACGATCGTTTCCTGACCGAGCTCGGCTGGCGGGAGTTTTCGGCGTACCTGCTGTTCCGCGAGCCGCGGCTGCCGGAAGCCAACCTGCAGAAGAAATTCGACCGCTTTCCGTGGCGGGACGATCGCGAACGCATCGACGCGTGGCAGCAGGGCAGGACGGGCGTGCCGATCGTCGACGCCGGCATGCGCGAGCTGCTGACGACCGGCTACATGCACAACCGCGTACGCATGATCGCCGCGTCGTATCTCGTCAAGAACCTGATGCAGCACTGGCGGCACGGCGCGGCGTGGTTCTGGGAGCGGCTCGTCGACGCGGACCTCGGCAACAACAGCGCATCCTGGCAATGGGTCGCCGGGTCCGGCGCCGATGCCGCGCCGTTCTTCCGGGTTTTCAATCCGGTGACGCAGGGCGGAAAGTTCGACCCGCACGGCGGCTACGTGCGCCGCCACGTCCCCGAACTCGCGGGTCTGCCCGACAAGCACGTTCACAGCCCCTGGCGGGCGCCGGCCGGGGTACTCGAGGCCGCCGGCCTCGTGCTCGGCCGCGATTACCCGCAACCGATGGTCGATCTCGGCGAGTCGCGCAGACGGGCGCTCGCCGCGTTTCAGGGCCTCGGCGCGCCGGGGGGGCCGCAGTCGCGGTCCCACTGAGGCGTGCCGGCGAAACGCTCGACGAGAAAGTCGATGAAGGCGCGCACGCGGTGCGAGAGGTGCCGGGTCGCCGGATAGACCGCGTGCGCGGGCGAGGTCGGCCACGTGTACTCCTCGAGTACCGGCACGAGCTGGCCGCGGCGGATCGATTCGGACGCGAGAAACGCCGGCTGGATCACGAGCCCGAGACCGTGCGCCGCGGCGTTGGCAAGGAAGTCGCCGCTGCTCGCGCGCATCACGGACCGGACGTCGACGCCGTGCCGCTTGCCCTTCCCGTCCGTCCAGGCCCACCTGCCCGGGTCCGCCAGGTTCGAATACACGAGACAGTCGTGATCGACCAGTTCCTGCGGCGTGCGCGGCGCCCCGCGGGTCTTGAGGTAGCGCGGCGACGCGCAGACCACGGAACGGGCGTCGAACAGCTTGCGGGCGATCAGCGACGAGTCCTCAAGATGCCCGATGCGCACGGCGAGGTCGATGCCCTCTTCGATGAGGTCGATACGCCGGTCGTTGAGATCGAGATCGAAACGGATTCTCGGATGCCGGAGCGAGAACGCCGCGATCGGTTTGCACATGTGCCGCACGCCGAACGACAGCGGCAGGGCGACGCGCAGCGTGCCGCTCAACTCGCCGTGCTCGTGCTGCACCGCGGACTCGGCCTCGTCGAGGTCGGCGAGGATGCGCGCGCCGCGCTCGTAGAAGCTCCTGCCGGTCTCCGTCAGGAACGAGCGGCGCGTCGTCCGGCGCAGGAGCTGCGCGCCGAGGCGCTCCTCGAGCGCCGCGACGCGCCGGCTGACGGCGGATTTCGCCGTATCGAGCCGCTCCGCGGCGGCCGTGAAGCTGCCGGCCTCGACGACGGCCACGAACGCCTGCAGATCCTCGAACCGGTCCATATTGTTGCGATTTTAAGAACAATATTATTCATTAACAAGTATTTATTAATAATTCATCAACAGTGAAACTGCATGTATCGCGACATTGCTACCGGAGACACGACCATGACCACCCGCATCCTGCACGTCAGCGCCGGCGCCAGGCGCCGGGACTCCGTCAGCCGGCGGCTGGCCGAGGACCTGATCGCGGCCCTCGGGCAGCGCGACGGCGACGTGCGCGTCACGCAGCGCGACCTGATCGGCGGCCTCCCCTTCGTCGACGAGACCTGGGCCGCGGCCAACGACATGCCCGATGACGAACGCAGCCCGGAGCACCGGGATGCGTTGTCGGTATCGGACGAGATCGTCGCCGAAGTACAGGACGCCGATGTACTCGTCATCGGCGCACCGATGTACAACTTCTCGGTGCCCGCCGTGCTCAAGGCGTGGATCGACATGCTCGCGCGGGCGCGCGTCACGTTTCGCTACACGGCAGACGGGCCGGAAGGACTGCTGCAGGGCAAGAAAGCCTACGTGATCGTGCCGTCGGGCGGCGTTCCGGTCGGCAGCCCGGCGGATTTCGCGACACCGTATCTGCGGCACGTGCTCGGTTTCGTAGGCATCGCCGACGTCGAGTTCGTCGGCGCAAGGGGCGCGGATCGGGACGACGGCACGGCGCTCGACGACGCGCGCGCGCGCATCGCCGAACTCGTCCATCTCGCCCCGCGGGCAGCCTGAGCCGGGGAGCGGTCCCGGTCGCAGCGACGAGCGGGGCGGAATTCCTGCTGTTCGACCTCGCCCGAGTCGCTATCATGCACGCATGCGCATACCGGCGACGACGCTCTTCGGAATCTTCCTGGCTGCCTCCTGCGGCGGCGGCGGCGGTGGCGGTGGCGGTGGCGGCAGCGCCGGCCCGCCGGATCCGCCGCCGTCGGCAAGCGTCGCGATTTCGGCGGTTCAGGGCAGCGGCCCGATTAGTCCGATGGAAGGCCGGACGGTACGCGTGACGGGCATCGTTACGGGGGACTTCCAGGAGAACGATGCCGACGACCGCAGGAATCTCGGCGGATTCTACCTCCAGGACGCTCCGTCGGACCTCGATCTGCAGACGTCGGACGGCATATTCGTGTTCGACGGAGACAATCCGGCCGTCGACGTGAACGGCGGCGACTCCGTCGAAGTCGAGGGAACGGTGGTCGAACACTTCGGCGAGACGCAGATCAGCGCCGCGTCCGTAACGATCAGGGGGGTCGGCGACGTCGTTCCGCCGCCCGTCGATCTGCCGGCCGGCGGCGTCGTTACCAATGACGACGGCGATCCGATCGCCGATCTCGAACGCTTCGAGGGCATGCGCATCCGGTTTCGTGACACGCTGACGGTGACGGGTCTCCATACGCTCGGTCGCTTCGGCGACGTGACGCTGTCGGAGGGCGGACGCCTGTGGCAGTTCACCAATGCCAGCGCTCCGGACGTGGCCGGATACGCCGCGCATCGCGAACTCAACGCCCGGCGCAGCATCGTTCTCGACGACGGCCTGCGGTCGCAGAACCCGGCGGCCATCCACTACCTGGAAGATGCGAGCACGCCGGGATTCTCGATCCGGGTCGGCGACACGATCGACGGCCTGACCGGCAATCTCCGCTTCTCGCGCGGCTCGGGCGGCGACGGCAAGCAGACCTGGCGTCTCGTGCCGACCGTCGACCCGGTGTTTCAGTCCGCCAACCCGAGACCGGGGGCGCCGTCCGTCGGCGGCACGATCCGCGTCGGCGCTTTCAATGTGCTCAATTATTTCACGACGATCGATACGGGGGCGGACGACTGCGGCCCGCTCGGAGACGACGGCTGCCGGGGCGCCGACAGCACGGCCGAGCTGACGCGCCAGGCCGACAAGCTCGTGACGGCGCTCGTGCAGTCAGACGCCGACATACTGGGCCTCACCGAACTCGAGAACAACGCCGGCGACTCGCTGAGCACGCTCGTCGATGCGCTCAACGCGCGCGTCGGCTCCGCCGTCTACGCGTTCGTGGATACCGGCCCGATTCACTCGGACGTCATCAAGGCGGGCCTGATCTACCGCGCGACGAGCGTCTCCGCGACCGGCGATGTCGCGCTGCTCGACCGCAGCGTCGATTCGCGCTTCAACGACGACCGCAACCGGCCGTCGCTCGCACAGGCGTTTTCGGTCGATTCGACGGGCGCCGTGTTCACGGTCGTCGTCAACCACCTGAAATCGAAAGGCTCGTCGTGCGACTCGGACGGCGATCCCAACCTCGGCGACGGGCAGGGCAACTGCAACCTGACACGCACGTCGGCCGCGGCCGCGCTCGCCGACTGGGTCGCCACCGACCCGACCGGAAGCGGCGACGGCGACTACCTGGTCATCGG
>JAKSCZ010000090.1 GCA_022360335.1 Pseudomonadota bacterium | reverse complement strand
CCGATCACGGTGTCGTCGATCGTGCCGCAGTCGACGGTCGTGTTCGCCCCGATCTCGACATCGTCGCCGATGCGCACTCCGCCGAGCTGCGGAACCTTGACCCATCCGTCCGGCGTCATCGCATTGCCGAACCCGTCGGAGCCGAGGACGACCCCGGGATGAATGATGCTGCGTCTGCCGACGGTTACCGCTCGCGCGAGCGTGACACTGGCGATGAGTCGGCAATCGTCGCCGACGGCGCAATCCGGACCGATCACCGTGCCGGGACCGACAACCGCGTCGTCGCCGACGACCGAGCGCTCGCCGACGACGACGTTCGGGCCGATATGCGCGCTGTCCGCGACCGAGGCGGATGCGTCGACGACGGCAGTTGCATGGATACCGGGCTCGAACGCGGGCGGCGGGCACACGACCGCGGCGATACGCGCATAGCATGCGTAGGGATCGTCGTGCAGCAGCGCCGCAACCGGACAATCGCCCGCATCGTCGGGTTTGAGAATGACCGCAGCCGCCCTGGTCGAAGACAACTGCTCTTTGTAGGCCGGGCTTGCCAGGAAGCTCAGCGACTCACCGGTAGCGTTTGTCAGGGACGCGACGCCGCTGACTTCGATGCCGGGCTCGCCGATCAGCTCACAGCCGAAACGGACGCTGAGTTCTCCGAGGCTGGCCGGCATTCCGGAACGAACTCGGGGCCAGGCCCTAGTCCGCGCTGGCCGCCTTCGGGTTGGCCGCCTCGTAGTCCGTCTCGACCACGCGAAGAACTTCGTCGGTAATATTGACCGCGCTCGTGACGTACAGGACGCCGTCACCGACGATCAGATCGTAGCCCTGCGCCTCTGCGTAGACCTGCACTTCCTTGAGCATCGCGCGCTGCAGGAGACCGTACTCTTCGTTCTGGCGCAGGTTGAGGTCCTCCTGGAATTCGTTCTGCAGGCGCGTCAGTTCCCGCTGCAGCTCGCGAAGATCTTTCTCCGCGTTGCGCCGCTCGGTCTCGCCCATGACGGCGAAGTCCTTTTTCGCTTTTTCGGCAAGGTCCTCGTACTCTTTTTGCTTCGCCTGGAACTCGCGCTGGCGCGGCGCGAACTCCTCTTCCAAAGCAGCCATGGCGGCCTTGGTCTGCGGCGCCCGTTCGATGAGGGCGGGCAGGCTGACGACGCCGATCTTCATTTCCTGCGCAGCGGCCGGTACCGCACCGAGCATGGCGATCGCCAATACAAGCTTGACGATATGTTGCTTTACATACTTCATAAAAACATCCGTTCCTTTAAAACGCTTGTCCAATGGAGAACTGGAACCGTTCCAGCTCGTCTCCGTAGAATCTGTCGTTGCCGTCGTACGGATTCAGCGGAGTCGCATAGCTGAACCGGAACAAACCGAGCGGGGCCAGCCACTGAACCCCGATCCCCACCGACGCGCGGAGTTCATCGAAATCCGGCTTGTACTCGATCGGGGCGCCGAGCTTGTCCGTGAAACGGACCTCACCCGTATTGAATACGTTGCCGACGTCGTAGAACAGGCTGGCTCGCGCCTGGCTGGCCCACTTCTCCGGAAGCGGCAGTATAAGCTCTAGCTGACTCGCAACCAATACATTGCCGCCGTAGGGCCTGCCGAAGCTGTCACGCGGCCCGAGGTAGGACTCCTTGTAGCCGCGTACCGACTGGGGTCCGCCGCCGTAGAATTGCTTGTACGGCGGCAATGCCGTCGTATCGCCCATCGCCTCGCCGAGGCCGAGCTCGGCATTCCAGCGGAGCGTCCACTTGTTGCTCCACAACGGGAAGTACTTCGTAAAACTGTAGCGCGCCTGGAAGAACTCGACGTCACTGCCCGGTACGGCCATCGACAGGAACAGCTGCTGGCGCGTACCGCGATTCGCGAAGATCGAGCGATTGCGCGAATCGTAGGTCCACCCCGCGATCATCTCGACCGTATCGAACTCCGTGCCGAAGAACGTGATGCCGTTGCCGACGTCCTCGACGAACGGATTGCCGTTGTTCGCAACCCAGTCCTGCGCCTGCTCCGTGCTGTTGGTCGACGACAGGAGTTCGGAGTGCTGAAAGGTCAGACCCAGCGACAGCATCTGGTACTCCGAGATCGGTATGCCGTAGTCGATCGTGGCGCCCGCACTCGTCGTCGAGAAGTCGGACGCCGCCGACGTGAACTGCGTGATGTCACGGTAGTTGACGCTGAGCGTCCGCCGAATACCGTCCATCGTACGGTACGGGTCGGTGTGCGACACGCTGTAGAGTTTCTGGTAGCGGCCCGAGTTCAGCTCGAGCGCGACGCGATTGCCGGTGCCGAGGAAGTTCGTGTGAATGATGCTGCCGTTCAGCATCACCTTCTGCGCTTCGGAGTAGCCCACACCGCCCGAAAACTGACCCGGCATGCGGTACTCGATGTCGAAATCGACATCGACGAGATCGGGACTGCCCGGCACCGGCGTATTGTCGACTTCGACTTTCTCGACGAACGGCAGGCGCTGCAGTCGGATCTTCGAGCGATCGACGAGCCGATTCGAGAGGTAGGAACTTTCCATCTGCCGCATCTCGCGGCGAAACACCTCGTCGTCGACCTGGTCGACTCCGTTGAAGTTGATACGGCGCACGTAGACGCGGCTCTGCGGATTGACGAAGAACGTGACTTCGACCTCTTTCTTGTCGTAGTCGAGCTCGGGTACCGGCTCGATGTT
>JAKSCZ010000617.1 GCA_022360335.1 Pseudomonadota bacterium | reverse complement strand
TCGAGAAGATGCTCTCGTCGCCGATGCTGCCGCGGGACCTGAAATAGGGTGTCAGTCACCTTATTTCCAGTCTAAACGTGCCAGTCACCTTAGAATGGAAATAAGGTGACTGACACCCTATTTCCTGAGGCGAATACCGGCTTCTTTGAGCTGCTCTGCCGAGATTTCGCCGGGCGCATTGGTCAGCAGGCAGCTCGCGGTCTGTGTCTTCGGGAACGCGATGACGTCGCGGATGCTGTCCGCGCCGGCCATGAGCATGACGATCCGATCGAGGCCGAACGCGATACCGCCGTGCGGCGGGCATCCGTACTGCAGCGCCTTCAGCAGGAAGCCGAACTTCTCCTCGGCCTCCTCTTTCGAAATGTCGAGCAGGTCGAAAACAACCGACTGGATGGCCTGGTCGTGGATACGGATCGAGCCGCCGCCGATTTCGGCGCCGTTCAGCACCATGTCGTAGGCGCGCGAGAGCGCGGCGCCCGGATCGGCCCTGAGCGCCTCGGCATCGTTGACCGACGGCGAGGTGAAGGGGTGGTGCAGCGACGTCCAGCGCTTCGTCTGCCGGTCCTTCTCGAACATCGGGAAGTCGACGACCCAGAGCGGCTGCCAGCCGGCGGCCACCATGCCGCGGTCCTCGCCGAGCCTGACGCGCAGTTCGCCAAGCGCATCGTTGACGACGCGCGCCTTGTCGGCGCCGAAGAAGATCAGGTCACCCGTCCGCGCGCCGGTGCGCTCGAGAATCGCATGCACGACATCGTCCGGCAGGAACTTGAGGATCGGCGACTGCAGGCCCCCGACACCGGCATCGATGTCGTTGACCTTGATGTACGCGAGGCCGCGGGCACCGTAGCGACCCACAAACCCGGTGTAGTCGTCGATGAGCTTGCGGCTCATCCCGGCGCCGCCCGGCACGCACAGCGCCGCGACGCGGCCCTCGGGGTCGGCGGCGGGACCCGCAAACACCTTGAAATCGACACCGGCCATGAGGTCGGCCACTTCGACGAGTTCCAGGCCGATCCTGAGATCCGGCTTGTCGGAGCCGAAACGCTGCATCGCCTCGGCATAGGACATGCGCGGGAACGGGTTCGGCAGGTCGACGTCGAGCGTCTCCTTGAAGACGAAACGCATCAGGTCTTCCATCGCGCTCGTGATGTCGGACTCGTCGATGAAGCTCATCTCGATATCGAGCTGCGTGAATTCCGGCTGGCGATCGGCGCGCAGGTCCTCGTCGCGGAAGCAGCGCACGATCTGGTAGTAGCGGTCGAGCCCCGACATCATCAGCAGCTGCTTGAAAATCTGCGGCGACTGCGGCAGCGCGAAGAAGCGACCGGGATTGGTGCGACTCGGCACGACGTAGTCGCGCGCACCCTCGGGCGTCGCGCGCGTCAGCATCGGCGTCTCGACGTCGACGAAACCGTGTCCGTCGAGGAAGTCGCGCATCGCCTTCGTGACCCGGTGACGCAACACCAGGTTGCCCAGCATGTTCTCGCGCCTGAGGTCGAGGTAACGATGCTTCAGGCGGATGTCCTCGTTCGCCTGTTCGTCGTGGTGGAACGGCGGGGTCTCGGACCGGTTCAGCGTCTCGAGTTCGTGCGCGAGGACCTCGACCCTGCCCGTGCGCATCTTCGGGTTGACCGTGCCGTCGGGGCGCGGCCGCACCAGGCCCTTCACCCTGAGCACGTACTCGGAACGGATACGCTCGGCCTCGGCGAAAATCCCGGGCCGGTCGGGATCGAATACGACCTGCAACAGGCCCTCGCGGTCCCTCAGATCGACGAAGATCACGCCGCCGTGGTCGCGCCGCCGGTGCACCCAGCCGCAGACCTCGATTTCCTGGCCGACGAGGGCCTCGTCGACCTCGCCGCAATAGTGGCTACGCATCATGATGCTTGAGAAAAACCCGGGAAAAAGGACGCGAAATGGTACGGCCTGGGGGGTGCTGTCGCAAGCCGCAGAACGGCCTTCAGGGGCACAGGCGCCTCATCAAGGGGCTCTTCAATCCGCGTCCGCCTTGTCGTCGGGCTTCTTCCCCGACGGTTTGGCGTCCTTGTCGGGTTTGCCGTCCGAATCGCCGCCGCCGTGCAGGTTGCGCTTGTCGCCGGTCTTGAAGTCGGTCTCGTACCAGCCCTGCCCCTTGAGCCGGAACTTGGGCGCGGACAGCTCCTTCTGCAGCGACGGCTTCGCACAGTCCGGGCAATGGACCAGCGGATCGTCGCTGATCTTCTGCAGGACGTCGAAACGGTGCCCGCAACGCCTGCACACGTATCCGTAGATCGGCATCGGTACCCCTTTAATTACGCCGCGTTGCGGAAGTCCAGCCGGTCGTCGTCGACGCCCACCTCGACGACGTCGCCCGGGTTGAAATGCCCTTGCAGGATCTCCTGCGCGAGCGGGTTCTCGACCTGCTGCTGGATCGCGCGTTTCAACGGCCGCGCACCATACACCGGATCGAAGCCCGCGTCAGCCAGTTTGTCACGCGCGGCGTCCGAGAGGTGGATGCGAATGTCGC
>JAKSCZ010000140.1 GCA_022360335.1 Pseudomonadota bacterium | reverse complement strand
GGCTTCGAAATCCGCGATCGTGTTTTCGCCGATATAATCCGACCAGTTATAGACGTTGAGCTCGTTGTTGGCGGCGTGAGCAGCGCTCGCCAGGAACAGGCCCGCCATCGCGCCGGCCAAAATCGAAATGATGCGCATGCTATGCGCCCTCCTGCACAGACCCTTTTGCGGCGGATTCATGGTCAATGATCCGGCCCTGTCAATCGCGAACTGATGATCCCGCTACACGGCCGCCAACATCGCGCGGCGACGTTGGATGCGCAGATAGAAGGCGGTGAGGATGGTCAGGTTGATCACGCCCGCGACCGCGGCGGCGCTGAACGACCACGTGTATGTGCCGGTCAGGTCAAAAAGGAAGCCGCCCTGGAAGCCGCCGAAGCCCATGCCGAACCACCCGAACAGGCCGCCGATTCCCATGGCGCGGCCGGCCAACCTGGCCGGAACCATCACGCGCAGGCAGATCAGCAAGCCCGCCATGACGCCGGAATAGGCAATGCCGAACACCGCCGCCAAGGCGTAAGTGCCGGGAAGGCCGTAAACGAACGGGAACCACACCACCAATACGGTTTGGCAGAACGACATAAGCATGTAGGCCTGAAGCGCGCCGACCATGTCGGCAAGCTTGCCGCCCAGCACCCGGCCGAGGGTTCCGGCCACCATCAGCACCAGCAACACGCTCGCCGCTTGCTCCGGACCGAAGCCCCGATCCGAGACCAGGGACACCACGTGCACGATCGGCACAGACATGCAGGTGCAGCAAAAAATCACGGCCACGCTGATCCAGGCGATCACCTCGCGCGGCGCCAGCGGGATGCCGGTTTCATCGGTATCCTGGCCGGCACGCGCGGCGAGCCGCATCGGCGGGTCGCGGATCAAGGCGGCGACCGGCAAGCCGATGGCCACATATCCCGCCGCCAGGAACATATACGCGGTCTGCCAGTCGAACTCGCTGATCAGCAGCCTGGCCACAAACGGCACCACGCCCTGCCCCATGGCACCACCGGCCGCCATCGCGCCCATGGCGAGCCCTTTGTTGCGGGTGAACCAGTAGCCCACGTTCGCGTAGAGCGGCACGCTGGTAGCGCTGTGTCCGAGCACGCCATAGACAAAGGACAGCGCGTAGAAATGCCAAAGGGCCGCCTGCTGGCTGAGCAAAAAAAGCGCGACCGCCATGGCGAGGACGCCGACCACCGCCGGAACGCGCGCGCCGAT
>JAKSCZ010000177.1 GCA_022360335.1 Pseudomonadota bacterium | reverse complement strand
GCGCGAGATCGACGAGCGCAGCGCCTCGGACATGTGCGTCGCCTGCGGCGCCGTCGCAGTCTCGCCCGCGGCCTGCGACGCCGCCAGTGCCGCGACGACCAGCCAGTGCGCTCTACGCTTTCTCATCGTCCGCAGCGTCCCGGGTATCGGCCGGAACCCGGCCGCCGAACATCCAGTTCTCGATCGGCTTCTTGAGGTAGATCGGGAACAGCCAGTACGCAAGACCCAGTGCGACGGCGCCCCACGGCGGAGCCCATCGGACGACGGCGACCGGCCACATCAGAGCGGCGATCGTGTTGGTGAAAGAATCGATCAGGAAATCGATGAACAGGCCGGCCGCGGCAGCGACCGCGCCGCCCGAGAACACTGCGCCGACGCCCGACAGGTCTTCAGCCAGCGACCCGACCTCGAGGTAGATGAACGTGACTGCGAACCCGCAGGCGTAGAGGCCGCCGCCGCGGACCCGCCACACCTTGCGGAACCACTCGCGACACGCGCCGTGCGATCTTTCGACGAGTGGTGAGGCCATGGTCCGGGGCCTACGACTTGTTCAGCCTGGTGAACTTGGTGCCTTCGAGCGTCAGGTTGGCCATCAGCCCTTTGGAGCCGTAGATGAACCCGACCACGGGATCGCGGATGTTGTCCGTATCGATCGTCTTGCCGGCGCCGATGTCGATCAGCGCCACCGAGCCGTCGACGCCGACTCTCCAGCCCTTCGAGTTGCGGAAACGATCCAGCGCCTCGCGCGTCATGAACGCGACGAGAATCGACTTCGACTGGGCGCCGTACTGAAAGCCGATCGACCCGCTCGTCGTGCGGTAGTACGCGACCGTCGAGCCGCCGACGCGCAGCGCGCCCTCACCCGTTTCGCCGCCGATCATTACACCCGCCTTGATGACGCGCGGAAACACAAGATACCCGGCCGCCTGGTCCAGGAATACGTCCGCGCCGTCGACCTGGTCCCTGACCACCGCGAGCGCGTGGTCGACTTCGTTGTTCAGCGCCGGGGCCGACGCGGCACAGCCGGCCGTAACGGCCAGCGCGGACACGATCGTCAATGCATAGATTAACTTATTGATTTTCATACCTTCAGTTTCTCTTCGGCCGTGATCAGCAAGGCCTCCAACATGTGCCGCAGCGTAGCACGAAGCCGCTCCGCCTTGTGCACGTCATAGACGCCGGACGCTTCGTCCATGTAGACCCGCTGCGCTATCTCGAGTTGCACCGCGTGCACGCCGCCCGCCGGGTCGCCGTAGTGACGCGTGATGAAGCCGCCCCGGAAGCGGCCGTTCACGACGTGGCTGTACCCGCTCCCGGCGGCCGCCTCTGCAACGGCCTCCCCGATGCCGGCGGCGCAGCTGCGGCCGTCGTCGGTGCCGACGTTGAGCGCGGGCAGCTCGCCGTCGAACAATCGCGGTACGACGCTCGCGATCGAGTGCGCATCCCAGAGGAGCGCGTAGCCGAACGCCTCGCGCAGCGCGTCGAGCTGCGTCCGGAGCTTCGCATGGTAAGGCTGCCAGTCAACGTCCACCCGGCCATCCACGTCGACGCCGCCCGCATCGCGGTAGATCGGAGCGCCGGCGAACGTCTGTCCGGGACACAGACCGGTCGCGACCTGTCCTTCGTACAGCGCCTCGTCGGTCGACGGCCGGTTCAGGTCGACGACGTAGCGCGAGTAGTTCGCAACGAGCAGGCCGGCGCCGAGTTCGTGCGCAAACGAATACAGCTCGGAGACGTGCCAATCCGTGTCCGGGATCGCGGCCCCTTCGGCCGTCATGCGGCCGCGAACGTTCCCGGGCACACGGGTCCCGGCATGGGGAACGCTGATCAGCAGCGGCGAATCGCCCTCGTGAAAGCCGAAAACGTCCGTCACCCGCTCATGCTCGGCAGGATGGACTCGGCGTAGCGGCAGTAATCGCCGTCGTCGATCGTGGCAGCGATGCGCCGGATGTCCGAAGACAGGGAACGATCGTTCTCGTAGGGCGGGGAAATCTCGCGGATGGCCGCAATGACCTCCTCGAGCGCACCGGAACTGCGGTCCCGCCGGAAACCGGTGCCCTGTGCCGCGGCCAGCAGCTCGATCGCGACGATGTCCGCGGTGTTGTCGAGCATCGTGTGAAGACGGCGGGCCGCATACGTCGCCATGCTGACGTGGTCTTCCTGGTTGGCCGATGTCGGAAGGCTGTCCACGCCGGCCGGATGCGCATGCGACTTGTTCTCCGAGGCCAGCGCCGCCGCGGTGACCTGGGCCATCATGAAACCGCTGTTGAGTCCGCCTTCCTCGACGAGGAACGCAGGCAAACCGCTCAGGTGCGAATCGATGAGCAATGCGATGCGGCGTTCCGACAGCGCGCCGATCTCGGCAATCGCCAGCGCCAGGTAGTCTGCCGCGAGCGCGACGGGCTCCGCGTGGAAGTTGCCGCCGGAAAGCACGGCCCTGGAATCGGTGAAGACGAGCGGATTGTCCGTGACCGCGTTCGCTTCGGTCTCGAGCACGGAACAGACGTGGCGCAACACGTCGAGGCACGCGCCGACGACCTGCGGCTGGCAGCGGATCGAGTAAGGATCCTGGACGCGGTCGCAGTCCTCGTGCGATGCACGGATCGCGCTGCCGCGCATCAGGTCGCGCAGCACGGCGGCGACCGCTGCCTGCCCGCCGTGCCCGCGAACGCTCTGGATGCGGCGATCGAACGGCGTGTCGCTGCCCTTGATCGCGTCCGACGACATCGCACCCGCCACCAGCGCCGCGGCGAGCGCATTCTCCGTCCGGA
The DNA here is from genome assembly GCA_022360335.1 of Pseudomonadota bacterium. Lineage (GTDB taxonomy): Bacteria > Pseudomonadota > Gammaproteobacteria > Steroidobacterales > Woeseiaceae > UBA1847. The sequence goes on along the minus strand of JAKSCZ010000177.1, from coordinate 484 downwards.
ACACGGCGGCCAGCGCCAGCGCCGTCGATACCTGCGTGCCGTTCAGCAAGGCGAGACCCTCTTTCGGGGCGAGCCGGACCGGCTCGATGCCGGCTTCCCTGAGCGCGATCGGCGCCGGGACGAGGTTGTCGCTCACCCGCACTTCGCCGATGCCGATCAGCGCCCCGGCCATGTGCGCGAGCGGCGCGAGATCGCCGGATGCGCCGACCGAACCGCGCGACGGAATGCGCGGATAGATCTCGTTGTCGATCAGCGCGCAGATCGCCTCGACGAGTTCGAGGCGCACGCCCGAGAAACCCTCGGCCAGCGCGATGACCTTCATCAGCATGATCAGCCGTACGACGTCGTCGTCGAGGTCTTCGCCGACGCCGACGGCGTGCGAGCGCACGAGATTCTCCTGCAGTTGCGCCAGCTCCTCGATTTCGATTCGCACCGACGCGAGTTGCCCGAAACCCGTATTGACGCCGTAGACGGTGTCGCCATG
>JAKSCZ010000160.1 GCA_022360335.1 Pseudomonadota bacterium | reverse complement strand
TCGCGACAGCGAATCGACGGCCTGCTCCAGCGGTACGCCGGCGGACGCGGCGGCGGCCACCGCGGCCAGCGCGTTCTCGAGGTTGTGCACTCCGCCGACGTTCCAGCGCGTCCGGGCCGTTCGCCCGCCGGGGCCGCGTATGCCGATGTGTCGCTCCACCGTGTCGCCGAACCGTCCGGTCCAGTCCGTGCCGCCGCTTGTGCCGAAGGTCTCGACCGGCGTCCAGCAGCCCCGTTCGACGAGCCTCGTCAGATTCTCGTCGGCAGCCTTCATGACGATGCGGCCGCTGCCGGGCACGGTCCGCAGCAGCTGGTGAAACTGCCAGAGGATGGCGTCCATGTCCGCGTAAATGTCGGCGTGGTCGTATTCGAGATTGTTGAGAACGAGCGTCCGCGCGCGGTAGTGCACGAATTTCGCGCGTTTGTCGAAAAACGCGGTGTCGTACTCGTCGGCCTCCACGACGAAATACTCCGATTCGCCGAAGCGCGCAGACGCGCCGAAATTGGCGGGGATGCCGCCGATCAGGAATCCCGGCTTCAGCCCGGCGTCCTCGAGAATCCACGCCAGCATGCTCGCCGTCGTCGTCTTGCCGTGCGTCCCCGCGACGGCCAGGACGTGCCGGTCCTGCAGCACGTTCTCGGCGAGCCACGCGGGTCCGGACCGGTAAGGCATACCGCGATCGAGCATCGCCTCGACGACATCGACGCCCCGGCTCACGACGTTGCCGACGACGACGCAGTCGGGATCGGCGTCGAGCTGGTCCGCGTCGAAGCCCTCGTGTACGTCGATGCCGAGTTTCCTGAGCTGCGTGCTCATCGGCGGGTAGACGTTGCGGTCGCAGCCCGTCACCTCGTGGCCCGCCGCGCGAGCGAGCGCCGCAATGCCGCCCATGAAGGTCCCGCAGATGCCGAGTATGTGAATGTGCATCGGGTATCAGGCCGCCGTCTCGGCGGGCGGATTCAGCAGCCAGTACAGGTATAGCTGTGAGACGAACACCGCCATTGCGAAGACGATACCGACGTACCAGTGCCGGTCGAGCGCTCGCGCGACGATATGCCCCTGCACGGGAATCGACCACAACAGAATCAGCGTCGCGAGCAGGCCCGCGAACCTCACCCCTGTGAACGGCGCCAGGAATACGCTGCCTGCAACGTACGCGAATCTCAGCATGGCTGCGCAGCCGAGGACGGCCGTCAGCGTCTGCAAAAGACGCGGCGCACGCCCGGTCAGCACGACGGCGGCAGCGTACGCCGCGAGCCCCACGACACCCGTGAAAGTCCCGACGAGATAGTCCCGACCGTCCATACCTTCGATCATGACCGTGAAGACGAATCCGGACAGCAGCCACAAAGCCAGGGCAATCAGGCAGAGAAACCGGGAACAGGGAATCGCGTCCGGACCTCTTCTGAGACGGATGATGTCGAAAAGCGTTTCGAGAAAGGCCCGCACGATGTCCGCATGTTAACCTCTCGTTTCCCGTTCCGCTCGCGCGTTTTCGCATGCCCGATTTTCACTTGGTCGAAGAACCCGACGCACTGGTTGCCGTACTCCGCGAGCAGGGCCGCATCGGGGTCGACACCGAATTCATGCGCGAGCGCACGTTCTTTGCGCAGCTTTGCCTGATGCAGATCGCGACGCCCGACGACATCTGGTGCGTCGATCCGTTGTCGGACCGCCCGCAGGACGCGTTCTGGGCCGAGCTTCTCGGGCGCGACTGGGTGCTGCACTCGGCTCGCCAGGACATCGAGGTCGTCTACCAGACCGCCGGCGCGATGCCCGTCTCGATTTTCGACACCCAGGTGGCGGCGGGCCTGCTCGGCTTGCCGGTCCAGATCGGCTACGCCGGGCTCGTAAAAGCGCTGTTCGACGTCGAGATCCACAAGATGCACACGCGAGCCGACTGGAGCCGCCGGCCGCTGCGCAGCGAGTATCTCTCCTATGCGGCCGAGGACGTCGAGTACCTGTTGCCGGCCGTCGAAATACTGACCGAGCGGCTGAACGCCAGGGGGCGGCTCGACTGGGCGGTCGAGGATTCCCGCCGCCTGCTCGACCCTGCGTTGTACGAAGCCGGTGACGGACGGGCGATCGATCGCGTCAAGGGGGCGCGCAACCTGCGCGGCCGCAAGCGGGCGGCTGCGGCGCGCCTTGCCGCGTGGCGCGAGGTCGAGGCGATCAAACGCGATCGCCCGCGGCAGTGGATCATGCGCGACAACGTGCTCATCGACATTGCGCACCGGCTACCGGGGACGGAGTCCGAGCTCGCCGACGTCCAGGGCGTTCCCGCCAAACTGGTCAAACGCGCCGGTCGGCGCCTTCTCGAAGAGATCGCGGACTCGGCGCGAGACGACGGCGACTACCGGCCGCCGCGCCCGCCGAACGAGGGACAGAAAGCCCTGCTCAAGCAAATGCAGGCGAAGGTCGCCGGCTGCGCGGCGCGTCTCGGCATCGCTGCGGAAACGCTTGCATCGAAGCGGGAGCTCTCGGCCGTGATCATTGCCGGCGACCGCCGCTCGCGCCTTTTCGACGGCTGGCGCGCGGAACTGATCGGGGAGGAGCTTCTCGCTCTTTTGTAACGGCCGCAGGAGCGGCTCGTAGGAGCGGCTTTAGCCGCGATCCCGATCCCGATCCGCAATCCCGACCCCCTTCGGGCCTGAAGGCCCTCCTACGATACAGGAGCGGCTCGTAGGAGCGGCCCGCAGGAGCGGCTCGTAGGAGCGGCTTTAGCCGCGATCCCGATCCCGATCCGCGATCCCGACCCCATTCGGGCCTGAAGGCCCTCCTACGATGTAGGAGCGGCTTTAGCCGCGATCCCGACCCCATGGCCCCGATTTACGATTGCTGCAACGCCGCCGTCAGCCGCCCGTAAACCGCGTCGACCGAACCGCCGGCGTCGACCGTCGTCAGCTTGCCGCGTTCGCGGTAGAACTCGATCAGCGGCTCGGTATTCTCGCGGTAAACTTCGAGGCGGTTGGCGATCGTCTCCTCGTTGTCGTCCTCGCGCTGGATCAACTCGCCGCCCGCGCCGGTGCACGCGTCGAGTTCCTCCTGCGGCGAGAAATAGACGTTGAGCAGCTTGCCCGTCAGCGAACAGGTGCGGCGACCCGTCAGGCGTTTCATCAGGATGTCGAAGTCGACATGCAGGAGCACGGCGGTATCGAGCGGCGTGCCGAGTTCGTCGAGCAGTTCCTCGAGATCGAGCGCCTGCCGGGTGGTGCGCGGAAAG
>JAKSCZ010000312.1 GCA_022360335.1 Pseudomonadota bacterium | reverse complement strand
GAGCGGCGGCTTGCCGGAGCCGTTGAGGCCGAGCACGCCGATCTTGGCGCCCGGGAAGAACGAGAGCGAGATGTCGCGGATCAGGTAGCGCTTCGGCGGCACGACCTTGGCGACGCGATTCATGGTGTAGATGTACTGGGCCATGGCGATGCTGCGCGTTGAGAAGCGCGCATTATCCGGTATGCTGCCGCTATATCAAGCCGACCGCTCGCTGGAGAAACCGGTATGACATCGCTCCGACTCTCGCTCCTCTACGCGTGGGAATCCATAGGCGCCGTTGTCTCACCGTCCGGCGACATGGCGTATGACTGGGGCAGGTCCTATGTTCATATGCCCGACGGGTCGACGCTCGAGGGCAAGTACATGGTCGTCTGGGTCAAGGAAGATGGCGCCTGGAAAGTCGCTGTCGACATGGTGAACTAAGACGCGCGCCATATGAGCGAACGGGTACTCGTCTACAAGGGCAAGGAGATCGCGGCCTACGGCTTCGGCGATCCGCACCCGTTCGGCACTGACCGGCACGATGTATTTCACGGCGAACTCGACGAGGCCGGCCTGGAGGACTCGATCGACTTCGGGCATGCGCGCCCGGCGCTCGTCGACGAACTGGCCCTGTTCCACACGGCCGACTACATCGACAAGGTTTCCCGCCTGTCCGCCGAGGGACGGGGCTGGCTCGACCAGGGTGATACGCCGGCCGTCAAGGGCATCTACGAGTCGGCGTCGCACGTCGTCGGCGCCGTCCTCTGTGCCGTCGACGAGGTCATGCAGGGTCGTTACCGGCGCGCCTTCGTCCCGATCGCGGGCCTGCACCATGCGGGTCGTGGCCACGCCGCGGGATTCTGCGTCTTCAACGACTGCGGCGTTGCGGCGGAGTACCTGCGCGAGGTCTACGGCCTCAGACGAATTGCCTACGTCGATATCGACGCACACCACGGCGATGGCGTGTTCTACGCGTTCGAGGAGGACCCCGACCTGCTCTTCGCCGACATCCACGAGGACGGGCGCTATCTCTATCCGGGCACCGGGCATGCCCACGAGACGGGCAAGGGCAGGGCGCAGGGTACCAAGCTCAATATCCCGGTGGCCCCCGGGGCGGGGGACGCCGACTTCAGGCATGCGTGGGAGCGAGTCGAGGCCTACATCGAGGACCAGCGACCCGAATTCATCATCATGCAGTGCGGCGCCGACAGCCTCGAAGGCGACCCGATCACGCACCTGCGCTGGTCCGAGGAGGCGCATGCCCATGCCGCCGCCCGGCTCTGCGAGCTGGCTGACGGGCATTGCCACGGCCGCATCGTCGGCATGGGCGGTGGCGGCTACAACCGCCGCAATCTGGCGCGTGCCTGGACCCGCGTCGTGCAATCCTTCGTCGAGACTTCGTAGGAGCGGCTTTAGCCGCGAACCGGTTCGGGCCTGAAGGCCCTCCTACTGGAAATAAGGTGACTGACACCCTAACATCGCGTCTTTCGTCGCCCCGCCCGGAGACACCCAGATGTTCGAAACCGCGCAGACGATCACGTCGTTCGATCCCGACGTAGCCAAAGCCATCGAGCAGGAGCACCGGCGCCAGGAGGAACACATCGAGCTGATCGCCTCCGAGAACTACACCAGTCCGATGGTCATGAAGGCGCAGGGTTCGCGTCTGACCAACAAGTACGCGGAGGGCTACCCGGGCAAACGCTACTACGGCGGCTGCGAATTCGTCGACGACGTCGAGACGCTGGCGATCGAACGCGCCAAGACGCTGTTCGGTGCCGACTACGCCAACGTGCAGCCGCATTCGGGCTCGCAGGCAAACGCCGCCGTCTACCACGCGCTGTGCGAGCCGGGCGACACGATCATGGGCATGAACCTCAACGAGGGCGGTCACCTGACGCACGGTTCGCCCGTCAACTTCTCGGGCAAGCTCTTCGACGTCGTGCCCTACGGTATCGACTCGCAGACCGGACTCATCGACTACGACGAGGTCCGGCGCCTGGCCGAAGAGCACCGGCCGAAGATGATCGTCGCCGGTTTCTCCGCCTACTCGCAATTGGCGGATTGGGCCCGATTCGCCGAAATCGCGAACAGCGTCGGCGCGTACCTGTTCGTCGACATGGCGCACGTTGCCGGCCTCGTCGCCGCAGGCCTCTACCCGAATCCGGTGCCGCACGCCGACGTCTGCACGACGACGACGCACAAGACCTTGCGCGGTCCGCGCGGCGGCCTGATCCTGGCGAAGGAAAACCCCGATCTCACCAAGCGCTTCAACTCGCTCGTGTTCCCGGGCACGCAGGGCGGTCCGCTCATGCACGTGATCGCCGCCAAGGCCGTCGCCCTCAAGGAAGCGCTCGAGCCGGAATTCAAGGACTACCAGGCACAGGTTCTCAGGAACGCCAGGGTCATGGCCGAGGTCCTGACCGAGCGAGGCTACCCGATCGTGTCCGGCGGTACCGAAAACCACCTGATGCTCGTCAGCCTCATCGACCGCGGCATCACCGGCAAGGACGCCGATGCGGCGCTCGGCCGTGCGTACATCACCGTCAACAAGAACTCGGTCCCCAACGACCCGCAGTCGCCGTTCGTGACCTCCGGTCTCCGCCTCGGCACGCCCGCCATCACGACGCGCGGCTTTAAGGAAGAGGAAACGCGCCGGCTGACGGGCTGGATAGCGGATATACTGGACGACCTCGAAAACGAGGAGACGATCGACAAGGTCCGTGGCCAGGTGCTCGAGCTCTGCGCGCGCTTCCCGGTGTACGGCTGATCGTCAGGCCGCTGCGCGGCCATGAACACAGCTGAGGCAAGTTCCGTATGCACTGCCCGTTCTGCGCCCACGAGGAAACCAAGGTCATAGACTCGCGCCTCGCCGGCGAGGGCCGGCAGATTCGCAGGCGCCGCCAGTGCCTCGCCTGCAACGAGCGCTTCACGACCTTCGAGACCGCGGAACTCGTGATGCCGCGGCTGATCAAGAACGACGACAGCCGCCAGCCGTTCGACGAGAACAAACTCAGAAACAGCATGGTGCGCGCGCTCGAGAAGCGCCCCGTAGCGTCCGACCAGCTCGAGGAGGCGATCGGGCACCTGATCCACAAACTGCGCACGATGGGCGAGCGCGAGGTGCCGTCACGCCTCGTCGGCGAGCTCGTCATGGAGGAACTGCGCGCGCTCGACGAAGTCGCGTACGTTCGCTTTGCGTCCGTCTACCGGCGCTTCCAGGACATCACCGAGTTCGAGGACGAGATCAAGCGCCTGCAAAAGATTTCCGAGGCCGTGGCCAGCCGCGAGCAGATGTCGCTGCTGCCCGAACTCCTCGGCAAGAAGCGGCCCTGACCGTGTTTACGCCGGCCGACAGTGCGCACATGGCGCGCGCGCTGCAGCTCGCAGCGCGGGGGCGGTACACGGCCCACCCGAATCCGATGGTCGGCTGCGTGCTCGTCAACGGCGGGGATATCGTCGGCGAGGGCTTTCACGAACGGGCGGGCGGACCGCATGCCGAGATCGTCGCGCTGGAGGCGGCGCGGGACAGGTCGAAGGGTGCGACGGCCTACGTCTCGCTCGAGCCCTGCGCCCACCACGGGAGGACCCCGCCGTGTACGACCGCGCTGATCGACGCGGGTGTCGGCAAGGTCGTCGCCGCGATGCGGGACCCGTTCGACGAGGTCGCCGGGCGCGGACTCGAGGTTCTCGAGGACGCGGGCGTCGAAACGGCCGTCGGCCTGATGCAAGGCGCGGCCGAGAGGCTCAACGCCGGATTCGTCAGCCGCGTCACGCGCGGCCGTCCGTTCGTGCGCCTCAAGATCGCGGCCAGCATCGACGGGGCCACGGCCATGGCCGGCGGCGAGAGCCGGTGGATCACGAGTCCCGAGGCGCGCAGGGACGTGCACACCTTGCGGGCCGGATCCGGCGCGATCCTCACGGGAATCGGAACCGTGCTGGCCGACGACCCGTCGCTCACCGTGCGCGATGTCGAGACGCAGGGGCTCCAGCCCCTGCGCGTCGTGCTGGACAGCCGGCTGCGCATGCCGGCGGCCGCGGCGATGCTGGGATTGCCGGGCGACACGCTCGTCTGCTGCACGTCGGGCCAGGAGTCGTCGGCCCTGCGGGAGGCCGGCGCCGAGGTGCAGGCGTTCGGAGCACACGGCGACGTCGTCAACGTCTTCGAGGTGCTGGCCGCGCTCGGCGAGCGCGAGATCAACGACGTCCTCGTCGAGGCCGGGCCGCGTCTGGCCGGCTACCTGCTCGACAAAGACCTGATCGACGAGCTTGTGATTTACCAGTCACCCCACATAATGGGGTCTAACACGCGCGGTATGTTCGCGACGCCTGCGTGGGAGGCTCTGGCCGATCGCAGGCCACTGGAGTTCACGGACGTGCGCCGCGTCGGACCGGACACGAGGATTACGGCAACACTGACGGGCTGATGTTTACCGGGATCATCAAGGCGAAGGGCACGATCGGCGCTATGGATAAGCGGGGCGGCGATGTCCGCCTGCGCGTGGCCGCCGATGCCTTGCCGTGGTCCGACTACGAGGTCGGCGAGAGTATCGCCGTCAACGGCGTCTGCCTGACGGCCGTGGCGCTGCACGCCGACGGCTTCGACACCGACGTCTCCGTCGAGACGCTCGACGTGACCGGGCTGGGTGCGCTCGCAGTCGGGTCGCAAGTCAACCTGGAACCCGCGATCAGCCTGGGCGAGCGGCTCGGCGGACACCTCGTCAGCGGCCACGTCGATTGCACCGCCAGGGTCACGTCGCGCGAACAGGACGCGCGTTCGATTCGATTCCGCTTCGAGCTGCCGCGCGAGTTCTCGCGCTACGTGGCGAAGAAAGGCTCGGTGTGTATCGACGGCGTCAGCCTTACCGTCAATACGGTATCGGGCAACGCGTTCGATGTGAATATCATTCCCCATACGGCCGACGCGACGATCATCGGCGACTACGCGGTCGGTACGATCGTCAATATTGAGGTCGACCTGCTGGCCCGCTACCTCGAGCGTCTGCTCGAGCGGGACGGCGACGGAATCTCCCTCGAATTTCTGAAGGCGCACGGCTATGCCCGATAAAACGACGCTGCACCCGAACGCGACGGACAGTCCGTTCAGCGACATCCGCGACATTATCGCCGACGTCGAGGCCGGCAAGATGGTCGTCATGGTCGACGACGAGAACCGCGAGAACGAGGGCGACCTGATTATGGCTGCCGCGAAGGTGCGGCCCGAGGACATCAACTACATGGCGATGCACGGCCGCGGACTCATCTGTCTGACCATGACCCGCAATCGCTGCAGGCAGTTGCGCCTGCCGCTCATGGTCAGCGAGACGGACGAGCATCACGCCACCAACTTCACGGTCTCCATCGAAGCGGCCGAGGGGATTACCACGGGCATCTCGGCGCACGACCGGGCCAGGACGATCCAGGCGGCCGTGGCGCCGAACGCGAAACCCGAACACCTGAGCCAGCCGGGCCACATTTTCCCGGTCATGGCGCAGCCCGGCGGCGTCCTGATGCGCGCCGGCCACACCGAGGCCGGCTGCGATCTCGCACGCCTCGCGGGCCTCGAACCGGCCGCGGCGATCGTCGAGATCCTGAACGAGGACGGCACGATGGCGCGCCGCCCGGATCTCGAGAAATTCGCCCGCAGGCACGGCGTTCGCATGGGCACGATCGCGGACCTCATTCGCTACCGTCTCGAGACGGAGCGCAACGTCGAGCGCATCGCCGAGCAGTCCGTCGACACGGAGTACGGTGAGTTCACGATGTTCTGTTACGACGATCACGTGAATCGTGCGGTGCACGTCGCGCTCGTCAAGGGCGATCCGGCGTCGGTCGATTCGCCGCTCGTGCGCGTACACCTTCAGGACACGCTCGGCGACGTCATCGGCGTGCGCAGCGATTCGCTCGGCTGGCCGCTGCACAGTGCGATCGAGCGCATTGCCTCCGAAGAGACCGGGGTTATCGTCGTGCTGCGCGACCAGGAGACGTCGCGCGATTTCATGGACGCCGTCGAGAACCTCGATACGCACCACGACGAACTCGAGAACAGGCGCAGCGGCGACTCGGTGCTGCGCACGTACGGCGTCGGCGCGCAGATCCTGCGCGACCTCGGGCTCAGCAGAATCCGTGTATTATCGGCGCCTAAGCAGATGTACGCGATTTCGGGCTTCGACCTCGAGATCACCGAATACGTATAAGAAGACGTCATGGACAGGATCAAGACAACGGAAGGCGATCTGATCGTACGCGACGCACGCTTCGCCATCGTTGCGTCGCGCTTCAACGAGTTCGTCGTCGAATCGCTGATCAAAGGCGCACTGCACACGCTGCGCCGGCACGGTGCCGAGGACGGCAACGTCGAAATCTTCCGCGTCCCGGGGTCGTTCGAGATGCCGGTCGCGGTCGAGAAGGTCGCCGCCTCGCGGCGTTTCGACGGCATCGTCGCGCTCGGCGCGGTCATTCGCGGCGGTACGCCGCATTTCGACTACGTGGCCGGCGAGTGCGTCAAGGGCATCGTTTCGGCCGGCGTCAGGCACGGGGTCCCGATCGGCAACGGCGTACTGACCGTCGACACGATCGAGCAGGCGATCGAGCGCGCCGGTACGAAAGCCGGGAACAAAGGCGGGGAGGCGACGCTCGCCGCCATCGAGATGGTCAATCTGCTGCGCCGCATCGACTGATGTCCGGGCCCGAGACGAAAGGAGCCGGCGCGCGTACCCGCGCCCGCGAGCTGATGGTGCAGGCCCTGTACCAGAAACAGATCGCCGGCCACTCCACGGCCGAGCTCGTCGCGCAGTTCCGCGACGACACGGCGTATGCGCGCGTCGACCAGGCGTTCTTCGACGAGATGTTCCCGGCCATCAGCGACGGCCAGGCCGATCTCGAAAAGACGATCGACGGCCTGATCGACCGGCCGCTCGGGCAGCTCGATCCGATCGAGCTGTCGATCCTGTTGATCGGCGTGCACGAGCTCGGATCCCGCACCGACGTTCCCTACAAAGTGGTCATCGACGAAGGCGTCAATCTCGCCCGGCGCTTCGGCGCGACGGACGGTCACAAGTACGTCAACGCGTGTCTCGATGCGGCGGCAATGTCGTTGCGCGAGCTCGAGGTGGCCGGCGTCGGTGGATGAGTTCGGGCTGATCCGTCGATTCTTCACGCGCCGTCCGCGTGCGCCGGACGTCGTCGTCGGGGTCGGTGACGACGGCGCGGTGCTCGCGCCCGCGCCGGGCAAACAGCAGGTCCAGGTCATCGACACCCTCGTCGAAGGGGTCCACTTCCCGTCCGGCATGCCGGCCGCCGACGTCGGTTATCGCGCCGTCGCCGTCAATTTGTCCGACGTGGCGTCGATGGGTGCCGTTCCGCGCTGGATGACGCTCGCGCTGACGCTGCGGGACGGGGACGGGCCATGGGTCGGGGAGTTCGCCGCCGGATTGTTCGCAGCGGCGGACGAACACGGCGTCGAGCTCGTGGGCGGTGACACGACACGGGGCGACAGGGTCGTCGCGACGGTTCACATGTCGGGCGACGTCGAAGCGGGTGCCGCGCTGTTGCGCAGCGGCGCGCGTGCAGGGGATACGATTTTCGTCACGGGCACGCTCGGCGACGCTGCGGCCGGACTCCGGCTGTTCGAGGAAGGGCAGG
>JAKSCZ010000322.1 GCA_022360335.1 Pseudomonadota bacterium | reverse complement strand
GGTCATCAGACCCGTTACTGGAACCCGAAGATGGCACCCTTCATCTTCGGCGAGCGTAACAAGATACATATCATCAACCTGGAAAAGAGCCTGCCGATGGCCAGGGAGGCCTGCGCGTTCGTGAAGGCGACGGTCGCCGATGGCGGCACCGTTCTCTTCGTCGGTACCAAGCGCGCGGCCCGCGAAGCCGTCCGGGCCCATGCGACACGCTGCGAGCAGCCGTTCGTCAGCCAGCGCTGGCTCGGCGGCATGCTGACCAACTACAAGACGATTCGCCAGTCGGTGAAGCGCCTGATGCACCTCGAGCAGATGGCCGAGGAGGGCGGATTCGAGGGACTGACGAAGAAGGAAGTCCTCGGGCTGAACCGCGAGCAGGACAAGCTGGAGCGCAGCCTGGGCGGCATCAAGAAGATGCGTTCGCTGCCGGACGTGCTGTTCGTCATCGACGTCGATCACGAAGACATCGCGATCCGCGAGGCACGCAAGCTCGGTATCCCGGTCGTCGCGATTGTCGATACGAACTGTTCGCCGGACGGTGTCGACTACGTCATTCCCGGCAATGACGATGCGATGCGCGCCATCGAGCTGTACACGTCGCTCGTCGCCGATGCGGTGCTCGACGGCAAGGCATCGCTGCCCGAGGTCGTTCTCGGCGAAGACGAGTTCGTCGAGCTCGACGAGGAAGGCAACGTCAAGAAGTCGTCGAAGAAGAAGGCCGGAAAGAAGCCGGCAGGCAAGAAAAGAGCCGCCCGGAAGCCGGCCGCCCGGAAGCCGGCCGCCAGGAAGAAGGCGCCGCCGAAAAAGGCCCCGGCCGAGGACAAGTCCCCGTCGGGGGAGAAAGCCGGGGCAAAGGCAGGGGAAGCGGCCGAAGCCGAGGCCGATGAAAGGGCCGCAACCGGGGCGGAGGACAAGGCCGGGGCGAAGACGGAAGACGGGCCGGTCGCGGACGAGCAGTCTGCGTCCGGAGACCATGCCGGCGACAAGCTCCCTTCCGGGGATAAAGCGGAGGAAAAGTAATGGCGATTACGGCATCGATGGTGAAACAGCTGCGTGAGCGCACCGGCGCCGGCATGATGGAGTGCAAGAAGGCGCTCGTCGAAGCGGACGGCGATCTCGACGCTGCAGCGGAAGCGCTGCGCAAGGCGGGCGCCGCCAAGGCCGACAGGAAAGCCGGACGCGTGGCGGCCGACGGCCGCATCGTGGTCAGGGCGAACGGCAGCAGGGCCGTCATCACCGAGGTCAATTCCGAAACGGACTTCGTCGCGAAGGACGAGAATTTCATCGGTTTCGCCGAAGCGGTGGCCGATGCCGCGCTGGCGAGCGGTGAGACCGACGTCGCCGCGCTTGCGGCGCGAACGATCGGCGACGGCCGTACGATCGAAGCCGCGCGTACCGAACTCGTGCAGAAGGTCGGCGAGAACATCTCGGTACGCCGGGCGCAGATCGTCGAGTCGAACGGGCCGATGAGCCACTACACGCACGGCGCCCGCATAGGAGCGATCGTCGCCCTCGACGGCGGCGACGAGGATCTCGCTCGCGATATCGCAATGCACGTGGCGGCGATCAATCCGGTCTGCGTCGATGAGGCCGGCGTGCCGGCAGACACGCTGGAGCGCGAGAGGCGCATCTACGCCGAACAGGCCGAAGCCTCGGGCAAACCGCCCGAGATCGTCGAGAAGATGGTCACGGGCCGGGTCGCCAAGTTCCTCAGGGAGATCACGCTCGTCGGGCAACCCTTCGTCAAGGACCCCGACGTCACGGTCGGCAAGCTGCTCGACGGCGCCGGTGCGACGGTCGTCGCGTTCGTGCGCTTCGAAGTCGGCGAAGGCATCGAGAAGAAGGAAGAGAATTTCGCGGACGAGGTCATGAAACAGATCGAAGACGCGCAAAAAGACGATTAACCTTAAGTGTTATATATAAGCCATTGATTTTATTGATATCAAATCCTGTATCCGCTAGAATCAACGGCCATTTCGCAGACGGGGCGAGCGTATGAATGACGGTCCGGTTCAGTACCGACGCGTATTGCTGAAACTCAGCGGCGAGGCGCTGATGGGAGAACTGGATTACGGCATCGAGCCGAAGGTCATACAACGCATCGCCGCCGAGATCGCGACGGCCCGCAAAGCCGGCGTCGAGATAGCCGTCGTCGTCGGCGGCGGCAACATCTTTCGTGGCGCCGGGCTCGCGCGAGCCGGCATGGACCGCGTCACGGGCGATCACATGGGCATGCTGGCGACCGTCATGAACGCGCTGGCCATCCAGGACGCGCTCGAGTCGCTCGACGTGCATGCGCGCGTCATGTCCGCGCTCGAGATCAATGCGGTCTGCGAGGACTATATCCGCCGGCGCGCCATTCGCCACCTCGAGAAGGGCCGGGTCGTCATCATGGCGGCGGGCACGGGGAATCCCTTCTTCACGACCGACACGGCCGCGAGCCTGCGTGCAATCGAAATCGGAGCGGACATTCTGCTGAAAGCGACCAAGGTCGATGGCGTGTACGACGCGGACCCGGCGCGCGATCCGGACGCGAGAAAGTACGATGCCGTATCGTACGACCAGGTCATCGCCGACAAGCTGGGCGTCATGGACGCAACGGCGATCGTCATGTGCCGCGACAACCGTCTGCCGTTGCGGGTGTTCGATCTGACGCGCGGAAACGCACTCGTGCGGGCGATGTCGGGCGACGAAGTCGGAACATTGGTGTCCGCCTGAGCGTTTTCGGGCGGTAGCAGGAAAGGCAGGAAAGAAAGAGGGCAATATCGTGTTGGACGAAATCCTTAAAGATGCCGAGACCCGCATGGGCAAGAGCGTTGCGGCATTGCAAACCGAGCTGACCAAGATTCGCACGGGGCGCGCGCATACCAGCCTGCTCGATCACATTACGGTGGAGTACTACGGCAGCGAAGTGCCGCTGAACCAGGCGGCCAACGTCGGCGTCGAGGATTCGCGCACGCTGACCGTGACGCCCTGGGAGAAAGACATGGTGCCGGTCATCGAGAAGGCGATCATGGCATCCGACCTCGGCCTGAATCCGGCGACGGCGGGGACGGTCATTCGCGTGCCGCTGCCGCCGCTGACCGAGGAACGCCGCAAGGACATGATCCGGGTCGTGCGCAACGAGGCCGAGGGCGGCCGCATCGCGGTACGCAACATCCGGCGTGACGCGATGCACGACGTCAAGGAGCTTCTCAGGGAGAAGATGATCGGCGAGGACGAAGAACGCCGCGCCGAGGGCGACATCCAGACGATCACGGACAAGTACGTGGCCGAGATCGACGACGTGCTGGCCGCCAAAGAATCGGAACTCATGGAGGTCTGACGGCTGCACCGTCGTGTCCGTGCATGTCTGTCGAGCCCAGCAACGTTCCGACGCACGTCGCCGTCATCATGGACGGCAACGGCCGCTGGGCGCGGGCCCGCGGGAAACAGCGTCATGCCGGCCACCGGGCGGGCGTCAGGGCGGTGCGGGCGACGGTCGAGGCTGCGGCGGAACACGGCGTCCGGTACCTCACGCTGTTCGCATTCAGCAGCGAGAACTGGCGCCGGCCGGAAGAAGAAGTCAGCAACCTGATGAGTCTTTTCGTCGAGGCCCTGCGACGCGAAGTCGCCGAGCTGCATCGTAATAACGTGAGGCTGCGATTCATCGGCGCTCTCGAGCAGCTCGGCGCCGGTCTGCAGAAGAAGATCGCGGCGGCCGTCGACAAGACCTCGGGCAATACCGGGCTGGTATTGAACGTGGCCGTCGCTTACGGTGGACGCTGGGATATCGCACGGGCTGCGCAGGCCCTGGCCGCGAAGGCGGCGGCCGGAGAGATCGACGCGCGCGGCATCGACGAAGACGCCGTAGCCGCCCGGCTGGCACTGGGCGGCGCACCCGATCCGGACCTGCTGGTCCGCACGGGCGGCGAACGGCGTATCAGCAATTTCCTGCTCTGGAACCTGGCGTATGCGGAATTGTGGTTTACGGACGTGTTGTGGCCCGATTTCGACGAGGCCGAGTTCGGCAGGGCACTCGCCGATTTCGCGGGCAAGCAACGCCGGTACGGCCACACGGGCGAGCAGGTAGAGGCGGTGGAATGCTGAAGACCCGAGTCATCACGGCCCTCATCGCACTGGCGGCCATCGCGGTCGTGCTGTTCGTATTGCCGCAAGCGTACGCCGAGATCGTCATCGCGGTACTGATCCTGGCCGGTGCCTGGGAGTGGTCGGCCTTCATCGGCAGCGAGACCGTTGCGGTCAGGGTCGTATTCACGTCGATGATCGCCGCCTGTCTTGCGGCGGCTCACGCGCTGGCGCCGGATCGTGCAGCGCTGATCCTGCAGCTCGCCTGCGTCTGGTGGGCCGTCGCGTTCGTCTGGACGCTGCGATTCCCGACGCCTATTCCCGCCGCGCTGCGCTGGCTGTGCGGCGCACTGGTGCTCGTGCCGCTGTTCGTCGCGCTCGTCGTGCTGCTGAGGCTTGGCGTGGAGTACCTGATCTTCACGCTGCTGATCGTCTGGCTGGCCGACGGCGGCGCGTACTTCG
>JAKSCZ010000209.1 GCA_022360335.1 Pseudomonadota bacterium | reverse complement strand
TGCGCGACCTGCAGACCGGCGGCGATCGCTGGCTCGCCTTTCCGGTGGAGCGCGACGAACAGGACGGCAGCTATTCGCGGGATACGCTGCCCCGCTACGACTTCACGCCGGACGGGAAGTCGCTGATCGCCAGTATCGGCGGCCGGCCGCACCGGATCGACGTCGCGACCGGGCATGCGGAACGGCTGCCGTTCCGCGTCACGGCGACTATCGGCATCGGCCCTTACCTGCCCCGGCAACAGGGCGTCGAATCCGGACCCGTGCGCGCACGCATCATCCAGGAGCCGCGGCTGTCGCCCGACGGGACCCGCGTTGCCTTCTCGGCGTTGACGCGCCTCTACGTGATGGACCTCTCGACCGACGGGTTGCGGCACGTCGAAACCGGCGGTATGTCGGCGTATCAGCCTGCATGGTCGCCGGACGGGCGCTGGCTGGCTTTCGTCACCTGGGACGCGCTCGGCGGCGGTCACGTGTTCCGGGTGCGGCCGGACGGCCGGCAATTGCTGAGGGTGAGCGATGCGGCGGCTCACTACAGCGATCCCGTCTGGTCGGCGGACGGCAAGAGCCTGTTTGCGCTGCGTTCGAGCCGCTATGACCGTTTGCGGCGAATCGAGGAGGTTAGCCCGGTACGTCTGAGCGACCTGGTGCGCTTCTCGTTGGGCTCCGAGCATATGGATATCGTCGCCGCGCTCGAAGTCGGGGCCCAGCGGCCGTATTTCACCGACGATCCGGAAAGGGTCTATTTCACCTCGCCCGAAGGCGTTGCATCGATCGCCGTAGACGGCAGCGACAGACGGGTACGCTTTCGAATCGAAGGCGCTTACCCGTGGCACCACCGACACGAGCGACCCGTGCCCGTGGAGCAGGCGGTTCTCAGTCCGGACCGGCGCTGGGCGCTGACGCGGTCGGGCGACCAGTTGCACTTGCTGCGCGTGCCGCCGAATGGCGGCGTCGATACCGCCGTCGATCTGACGGCTGCGCCGCTCACGCCGTATGCACGAGTCAGCGAATTCGGCGCCGACTATTTCGGCTGGGCGGACGACGGCAGCGCCGTGCACTGGGCACTGGGCGCGACGTTTCATCGGCGGTCCTTCGACGGCAAGGGGGGGCTCGGCGACGTTCGAGCGAACGAAGCCGTTGTCGAGATTCCTCGCGACGTCCCGGAGGGAAGCCTGCTTCTTCGCGGTGCGACCGCGATCGCGATGCGTGGCGACGAAGTGATAGAAGACGCCGACGTACTGATTCGGGGCAACGAGATTGCGGCGGTCGGCCGTCGCGGCGAGGTGGATATTCCCCCCGAGGCGGACGTTCGCGACGTCGGCGGGCGTTACATCGTGCCCGGCTTCGTGGACACGCATGCTCACTGGTACGAAGTGCGGCGCGATGTCCTGGATTTGCAAGGCTGGAGTCTGCTGATCAATCTCGCGTACGGCGTCACCTCGGGCCTGGACGTGCAGGCCATGGATCAGGATATGTTCGCGTACCAGGACCTGATCGATGCCGGCCTGATGATAGGGCCGAGAGCGTGGTCGGTCGGCCGGGGCATGTTCTCCGACAACGAGATCGAAGATCGCGAAGACGTACGGCAGATGTTGCGTCGATACCGGGACTACTACCGCACACGAAACGTCAAGGCCTACGGGACGGGCAATCGGCGAGTGCGACAGTGGGTGGTAGAGGAGTCGGCGAAACTCGGCATGCTGCCGACTACCGAGGGCATGGCGGATACCAGGCTCGATCTTACGCACGCGATGGACGGGTTTGCCGGCAACGAACACTATCTCCCGTCTTTTCCGATGTACCGGGATATCGTCGAACTGTTCGCGAGTACGCGCATCAGTTATACGCCGACCTTGTTGATCAGCTCCGGCGGGCCGGCAGCCGAAGACGTGATGTTTACGTCGCAAGCCTGGCACGACGACCCGAAGCTGAGACGTTTCATGCCGCGCTCCGTGATCGATGCCAAAGCCAGCCCGCGCCAATGGTTGCGGGACGATCAGCATATCTACAGGCAACTTGCACGCGATGCCCACAGGATCAGGCGGGCAGGCGGGCGTGTCGGTATCGGCAGTCATGCACAATTGCAGGGCGTTGCCTATCACTGGGAGATGCAGCTGTTTGCAGCCGGCGGCTGGACGCCCAGAGAAATACTCGAAGCGGCAACGGTGACGGGCAGCGACATCATCGGCCGTGCCGACGCGATCGGTTCGCTCGACGCCGGGAAATACGCCGACCTCCTGGTGCTCGCCGGGAATCCGCTGGAAGACATCGCCAATACGCAATCGATAGAATTCGTGATGAAGAACGGCCGGCTCTACGATGCCGACACGCTGGACGAAGTATGGCCGCGCCGACGGCCGCTGCCGGCGCTCTGGGTCGGCAGCGATCTGCCCGTCCCGAATCACGCCGGCGACGAGTGAGGCAGCCGTCAGGGCAGCCGATGCTGACGATTCACACTCCCGATCACGCACTTCACCGCGGCACGTCGGAGCTGTCCGACGGCCGCCTGCGCGAGAGTTACGAGTGCCCCGAACGAGTCGGGAACGTCCTGGTCCACCTGCGTAAAGCCGGTCTGGGTGAGATCGTTCTTGCCGACGAAGTCGGACTCGATGTGCTTACCGGCATTCACAGCCGGGACTATCTCGACTTCCTCGAGACCGCCTGGGACTCATGGGCCGCCGAAGGCCGTGACTGTGACGCGCTGCCGTTCGTCTGGCCCGGCCGCGGCATGCGCCGGGTGCGGCCGGAGCATATCGACGGGCAGTTGGCGTACTATGCCTTCGATGTCGGTACTCCGATAACCGCAGGTACGTGGCCGGCGGCGATTGCGGCGGCGCGCGTCGCCGTTTCCGGCGCGACCCGGCTGTCCGGCGGCGAGCCGGCGGTATTCTCTCTGTGCCGCCCGCCCGGCCACCATGCCGCATCGGACGTCTACGGCGGGTACTGCTTCCTGAACAACGCCGCGGCGGCGGCACAGCGACTGCGGGAGACCGGCGCATCCCGCGTTGCGATTCTCGATATCGACTACCATCACGGGAACGGCTCGCAGTCGATCTTCTACGATCGCAGCGACGTCCTGTTCGCGTCGATTCATGCGGCGCCGGAGCACGACTATCCGTATTTCTCCGGGTTTGCCGATGAGCGCGGTGTCGGCGACGGTGAGGACTGCAACCTGAATATTCCACTGCCCAGGCACACGACGTTCGATGCATGGGCCGGTGCGCTGGATGCGGCCTGCTCGCGAGTAGAGCGCTTTCGCGCGGATGCGCTGGTCGTTT
>JAKSCZ010000539.1 GCA_022360335.1 Pseudomonadota bacterium | reverse complement strand
GCAGCATCTGGATCACGGGAATGCCGACGATCATGCCGAAGGTGAGCCGGTCGCGTTTGAGCTGACGCAACTCTTTCTTGGTAATCGCAAGGAGACGACTGAGCGACCTCATACCCTGCGCTCCTCGGGGGACATCGTGACGGCCACGAACACGTCCTCGAGAGAGGCCGTCGTCAGGCCGACGTCGGCGGCGACCGAGTGCCGATCGAGATGCCGGCGCACCCGGGCGATCGGTGCGTCGAATTCCTCGGGGATCAGGACGCGCAGGCGTACGCCGAGCTGCGTGACGCTTGCGATGTACCCCGCGCAGTCGAGCGCGACTTGTGCGCGATACGGATCGTCGGCGCTTACCTCGACGACGTGCATTCCGGTGCCTGCCTGCAGTTCCCGGGGTGTGCCGTCCGCGACCTTGACGCCGCGGTCCAGGATCGCGAGGCGATGACAGCGCTCGGCTTCGTCCATGTAATGCGTCGACACGAGTATCGACGTCCCGCCTTCGGCGAGCCGGAACAGGTTGGCCCAGAAGTCGCGCCGGCTCTGCGGGTCGACGGCGCTCGTGGGCTCGTCGAGCAGCAAGAGTTCGGGGCGGTGCAGTACGGCGCAGGCGAGGGCCAGGCGTTGCTTCTGGCCGCCGCTCATCGTGCCGGCCTGCTGTTTTCGCCGATCGGCGAGATCGTATTTCTCGAGCAGTTCGTCGATGCGCGCGCCGCGGTCCGTTTTCGGGAACGAGTAAATCTCGGCGATGAACTGCAGGTTCTCGAAGACCGTCATGTCGCCGAACAGCGAGAACCTCTGGGTCATGTAGCCGATGTGCGGTTTCAGTGCCGTTGCCGATCCCGGCACCTCGTTACCGAGCACGGTCGCCGACCCGCCTGTCGGGGTCAGCAGTCCGCACAACATGCGGATCGTCGTCGACTTGCCCGAGCCGTTCGGTCCGAGGAAGCCGTAGATCTGCCCCTTCGGCACTTTCAGGTCCAGCTCGCTGACGGCCTTCAGGTCGCCGAAGTGCTTGGAAAGGCCGCGCGCCTCGATTGCGAAGTCGCCGTTCATAGCGGGTCTAGTCCAGCCGGAGCCGCACTTCGACGGGCACGCCGTCGGGCAGGCGCCGGCCCGTGTAGTCGAGGTCGATCTTGGCGACGTAGCTCAACCGGCCGCGGTCGTGCTCGGTCAGCGCGTAGTAAGGCGTGAACGCGGCTTCGCTCGCCACCCACCGTACGCGGCCGTCGACGGCTTCGTCCAGGCCGTCGACGTGTACGGACACCGGGGTGCCGGCGGACACGCGTACGCGCAGTCGCTCCGGAATAAAGACGCGCGCATACGGCTGATCGCCGGCCAGCAGGATCATGAGCGGCTGTCCGGGGTTCGGCCGCTCGCCGGGCTCGAACAGGCGGCTGTCGGCGATTCCGGTCGCCGGCGCGCGAATCGTGTGGCGCTCCAGGTCGACCCGGGCGCCGTCACGCCGTGCCGCGGCCTGTTTGACGGCCTGTTCCGCCTGGGCGAGTTCCTCGAACGTCGTCCCGGCGAGCATTTCCTCGAGCTGCGCCAGCCGCAGCTTGAGCGCCGCCTGCGCCGCGTCGAGCGCCGCCTGCGCGCGGTCGAGCGCTTCGGGAGACGCCAGCCCCCGGGCGTGCACTTCCCTGGTGCGCTCGAGTTCGCTCTGCCGGAATTCGAGTTCCTGGTTCGCGCCTTCCACGTTCGCGCGCGCCGCGGCGATCTGCTCGGCGCGCGGCCCGCGCACGAGCTCGTCGAGCCGGGCCCGCGCCTGCCCGAGCGCGGCCTCTGCGCCGGCGAGCCTGGCGATCGCCCGCGCGTCGTCCTGTCGCACGAGTTCCTGCCCCGCATCGACCGTATCGCCCTCGGCGACGGCGATCGCCGTGATGGGCTCGTTCGTCTCGGCCGTGAGTTCGATCCGGTCCGACGCGAGCTCGCCCACGACGCGGTTCAGGTTCTCGTCCGTGCCGCAGGCCGCCAGCACGGCCAGTACGGGCAGTAGTGCAATTCTCATAGCCGGTGCTCCGCTCACGCCTTTATCTGCGCAAGCAACATATCGATCTGGCTTTCCATCAGCCGATCGGTGTCGAGGGACTTGTCGGCGAACAACAGACGCCAGATCATCGACAGCATCACCGGCGCAACGAGCAGCTGGGGCTGCAGTTCACGCGCTGCCGGCCTGAACTCGCCGCGCTCGACGCCGCGCTCGATGAAGTCCCGGATGGCCGCGAGGCCGCGGGCGACGACGTTGTCGTAGTAGTAGTCGACGAGGTCCGGATGGCGCCGCCCTTCGGCGATCAGCAGCCGGACGACGATTGCGATCGGCGATCCCGGCATTCTCTGCATGAAGCCGAGCAGCGGTCCGCGGATGAATTCCTCGGACGACAGCTCGGTCGACTCGACGTCACCGATCAGCGAATCGATGCGGCGTACGACGACGTTCCTGACGACCGCCTTGAACAGGTCTTCCTTGGTTTTGTAATAAAGATAAGTGAGTCCCTTGCTCACGCCCGCCCGCTTGGCAACGTCGTCGATGCGCGTCGCCGCATAGCCTTTCTCGGCAAACGCCTCGAACGCGGCATCGGCGATTTCCCGCGGGCGGTCTTCCTTGCGTCGCTGGTACTTGGGCTGGTCCGGCATGGCATGCGGCCTTAATGACCGTGGAGTCATCAAGTATAATTGATGACTCCACGGTCAGCAAGTGGCGAGCATCGCGAATCGGAGGGACGGTCACCGCTTCGCTTGTGAGCGCCTCGAACATATCGGCATAATCCGCGGCATGTTCACCTACATCGACCCCACGGTTCGCGAGCGCCTGAGCGGGCAGGGCAAGCTGTTTCAGATTGACCGCGACGGAGAGCGCCTCGAGGCGGGCCCGGCCGCCCCGGGCGGCCATACGATCAGCGTGCTCGGCCCGATACCGATGCCGCTGCACCTGTGCGAGTCCCGCTACGACGTGCTGTGGTACGCCTGCGTCCGCAACACCGAGCTCGGCAAGATCGAGGAACTCACCGACGATCTCCGGGCGCAGGACGGGCAGCGCTCGTTCGCGACGCTGGCCTCGTACATGGCGGTCAACAGCGTGATGATCGTCGGCGATCCGACGGCCTGGCGGAATCCGCTCGTACGCGTGCACTCGAGCTGCCTCACGGGCGACGTATTCGGCTCCGAACGATGCGAATGCGGGCCGCAGTTGCAGACGGCGCTCGGGCGCATCGCGGCCGACGACGAAGGGGGCGTACTGGTCTATATGGCGGGACACGAAGGCCGCGGGATCGGCCTCTGGGCCAAGGCGGCGACCTATTTGCTGCAGGACAGCGGCGAGAATACGTACCAGGCCAACGAGTCGCTCGGCCTGCCGGTCGATTCGCGCGATTTCAGCGATGCGGCCTCGCTGCTCAAGCACTTTTTGGGGGGCAGACGCTTTCGCCTGCTGACCAACAATCCGAAGAAAGTGCACGATCTGCAGGACCATGGCTTGCAGGGCATCGTTCGGGTCAGGCACGTGACGGGAGTGACGGACAGCAACCGCCGTTACCTCGGCGCCAAGAAGGACCGGGGCCACGACATCCCGCGCGAAGATATCGGCGAGGCCTGACTACTGGCGCCACAGGCGCGTATTCTCCGGGCGTTTCCCCCGGCTGCACCGGTAAGGATTGATGTCGATGCCGCCGCGGCGCTGGTAGCGTGCGTAGACGCTCAGGCGGGTCGGCGCGCAGCGTTTCACGATGTCGACGAACATGCGCTCGACGCAGGCTTCGTGAAAATCACGGTGCTCGCGAAAAGAAGCGATATAGCGCAACAACGAGACCGGGTCGATCCGCGGGCCCTGGTAGCGGACTTCGACGCTGCCCGCGTCGGGCTGCGCGGTCACGGGGCACAGGCTGCGCAACAGGTGACTGTGCAGGCACTCCCCGACCACGACCCGTTGGTCGGCGGCGAGAAGTTTCGCATCGACCTCCCAGGTATCGCAGTCGGCATCGAGCCCGTCGATACAGGTCCCGCCCAGCGATGCGATCCCGACGTCCGGGTCCAGCGTAATCTCCACCGCTGCGCCCGCGCACTGCGACAGGTCGGCCGAGATCGTTTTCGCGACATGCGCCGCATCGGCGAACCGCGACATGGCGAACGAGCCGAGATAGAGCTTCAGCGATT
>JAKSCZ010000081.1 GCA_022360335.1 Pseudomonadota bacterium | reverse complement strand
GGGCGCTGCGGGAGAGTTGCGAAGGCGCGCTCGACAACCGTCTCGAGCCGATTTCCGTGCCGGCACGCCGGCAGGGCAAGGCGATCGGCATCGTTACGACCGCGCGTCTGACGCACGCGACGCCGGCCGCAGTGTTCGCGTCGTCGCACATGACGTACATGGCCGAAAAGGACGAGTACTCGACTGAGCCGACCTTGACCCAGATGGCCACGACCGCCGTACGGATACTGCGCGAGGAGGACGACGGGTACTTCCTGCTGGTCGAGGGCGGACGTATCGACCATGGGCATCACGACGGGAAGCCGGGCTACGCCTTGCTGGAGGCACAGGAGTTCGCGAACGCCGTCGCCGCCGTGCTGGAGATGGTCGACGTCAGCGAGACGCTGGTCCTGGTCACGGCGGACCACTCCCATGTCTTCACGCTCGGCGGTTACCCGACGCGCGGCAATCCGATCCTGGGTCTCGTCGTGCAGAACGACGCGACGGGCCGGTCGAAGGGTGTACCGCAACTCGCGGACGACGGTCAGCCGTACACGACGGTCGCCTACGCGAACGGCCCGGGGGCCCAGCGCATCCTGCCGCGCGGTACACCCTCGACCGGAATAAACATGCTGGCGCAGTCGCTGGTTCCCGTGTTCAACGAGAACGACGACGGTACCGTCGACTACGATGAGACACACGCCGGCGAGGACGTTGCAATCTACGCCATCGGGCCCGGCGCCGAGGGGGTACGCGGAGTCATCGAACAGGATCGTATCTACGACATCATGATCGAGGCATTCGGCTGGGGCGGTTAGCGGGCTTTACGCCGCCGGCCGTCAATGCGGTAGAATACGCGGCCCACGAAGCGCCCGTAGCTCAGCTGGATAGAGTACTGCCCTCCGAAGGCAGGGGTCACAGGTTCGAATCCTGTCGGGCGCGCCATTTTCCGCTTTTATATTCAGACGGTTACGCGCGGCCCTCCTTCACCGCTCTGTCCGAAATCCCCGATTGTGGGAGATTTGTGGGAGCTGCGATTCGGAGCACTGTATTTGCTCGCCTTTCGCAGACTTTTTCAGCCGCCTCGATCAGTCTTGCAACGTCGGGTGCCGAGTAGTGCGTCGTGATGCGATCGGACTTGTGACCGAGCAAGTCTTGCCGATCTTCGTAGCTCACGCCGGCAGCCCGCAGTCGGTGACCGAACGTGTGCCGCAGGTCATGAACTCGCACTTGCCCCAAGCCGGCCCGTTCCCGCGCGAGTTTCCAGCCCGAGTTGTGAATGCTCTTCGTCGGTC
>JAKSCZ010000064.1 GCA_022360335.1 Pseudomonadota bacterium | reverse complement strand
TCCAGAGGGTCAGCGTCACGGCGGGCACGTCGTCGATGCCCTTCGGCTTGATCAGCGGCTGCAGGACCCCGCTGCCGGGCGGCAGCCAGTCCTGGTGGGAGTAGATCGCGTTGTAGAGACGCACGATGGCCGCGGTGCGGTCCTCGCCGACCTCGTACTGAATCGTCAGCACGGCCATCCCCGGCCGGGATACCGAATAAGTGTGCTCGACGCCCTCGATCTCCGACAGCACCTGCTCGAGCGGGATCGCGACGATGTTCTCGACCTCGACCGCGCTGGCGCCCGGGAACGGCACGAAGACGTTGGCGAAGGTCACGTCGATCTGCGGCTCTTCCTCGCGCGGCGTCATCGCAATCGCGAAGAAACCCAGCAGCAGGCCCGTCAGGGCGAGCAGCGGCGTGATCTTCGAATCCTGGAAGCGCTTCGCGAGGGCGCCCGACAGGCCGAACCGGCGTTCGCCGGTCATCGGCCGGCCCGGTCCTTGAGCCAGATGCCCGCCGCCACCGGGTCCGTCGCGACGCGCTCACCCTCACTGACGCCGGCGAGTATCTCGACCGCGTCGCCGAAGCGGCGTCCCGGCCGGACCTGGCGCAGGGCCACCGCCTCGCCGTCGACGACGTACACGGCGCTGAGCTCGCTGCGCCGCACGATCGCTGCGGCCGGCACGAGCAAGCGCTCCGCCTCGCCGACGACGAAACCGACTTTCGCGAACGTGCCGGGGTACAGGGTCGCGGCGCCGTCGGGCAGATCGACGCGCACGCGGAACGTATTGGCGGCCGCGTCGGCGACCGGGAAGAAGGTCAGGCCATCGGCCGCGATCCGCTCGTCGCCGACGTAGACGAAAGCCCTGCCGATCGTGCGCACCGCATGGAACATGGTCTGCGGCACGTCGACGTTGATCCGCAGCGACTGCAGCGACAGGCCGGAGATCAGGGGCTGCCCCGGCCTCACCAGCTCGCCGAGCCGGACGTGCCGCCGGGACACGATGCCGGCGTACGGCGCCCGGACCACGGTGTACTCGAGTCGTTCGTCGGCCGTCGCGACACCCGAGCGGGCCGCATCGAGACGCGCCTGCGCGCTGTCGCGATCGGCCTTCGCCTCGTCGAAACGCGCTTTCGACACCGTTTCGTTTTCATACATATTGGAAACGCGCTCGAACGCCCGTTCCGCCTGTTCGAGCCGCGCCTGCGCCTCCTCGAGCACCGCCCGTGCACGGGCGGCCGCAGCGCGTTGCTCGGTGTCCGTGAACCGGATGACGACTTCGCCGGCATCGACGAAGTCGTTGACGTCGAACGGCAATTCCGCAACGCGTCCCGAAGTCTGCGCCGAAACGGTCGCCTGGTTGACGGCTTCGACACGCCCGTCCCATACGCGCTCGCGCGGCGCGGCCTCGTAGCTCACCTCGACCGTCTCGAACGGTACGGCCGCAGCCGCGGTTCCGGTCGCCGCGATCGCGGCGAGTGTGATCGTCAGTCGTTTCACAGTCGCCCCACTCCCCTGGCGAGTTCGTACAGCGCCAGACTCGCGTCGAAATCCGCGTTGTCGAAATTGCCTCGGCTCAGCGTGCGCAGCATCTCGGCGTCGAGTACTTCGGTGTTCGTACCTTCGCCGTTGCGATAGCGGTCGCGAGCGACGCGCAGGTTCTCCTCGGCCCGTTCGACGGCGCGCTCCGTCAGGCGCTTGCGCTCGCGGGTCTCCTGCAGCCGCAGCCAGGCCTGGCGTACCTCGAGTTCGATGTACGACCGCAGAGCGGCGCGCTCGCGCTCGAGCGCCTGCGCACGAAACGACAAGGCGTTTGCCTTGCGGCGCGCCTGCCCGCCATCGAAGAGATCCCACTTGACGCCGACGCCGACCGTCCAGTAGTCGTCGCGATTCAGGAATTCGTTTTCGAGCAAGGCGTAGCCGCCGGTCACGGCGAGCTGCGGCCGCGTCTTGCCCCGCGTCGCTTCCGATTCCGAGCGCAATGCATCGGCAGCCGCTGCGTACCGGTCGATCTCGCGCCGGTACCGGAGCGCTGCGGCGGTCAGGGACCCGAGGGACGATACGTCCAGCCCTGCGTCGATGCCCGGAAGATCGCTGTCGAGACCGACCGGCGCCCCGAGCTCCCGACCGAGCGCCCTGTTGTATGCGGCGTTGGCGAGATCGAGTGCGTTA
>JAKSCZ010000292.1 GCA_022360335.1 Pseudomonadota bacterium | reverse complement strand
TGACGGCGCGCTGATCCTGAAATTCTGGATGCATCTCAGCGAATCGGCGCAGAAGGAGCGGCTCGAGACGCTGTCGGCCGATCCCATGCTGAGCTACAAGGTCGCCGACAAGGACTGGCGCAACCACGAAAACTACGGCGCTTTCGTCGCGGCGGCGGAGAAGATCATCACCCGCACGAATCGCGCCGCCGCGCCGTGGCACATCGTGGAAGGCGTCGACGGGCGCTACCGCCACCTGACCGTAGGCGAAACCCTCCGCGCCGAGCTCGAGCGGCACCTGGCGGCGCACGGCGGCGAAGCGCACGGCTCGCCGTCGAGCCCGGTCGAAAACCCGCGACGCGGCAACGGTGCGACGGCCAACGGGCTGACGATATTCGATGCGCTCGACCTCTCGAAAAGCGTGACGCGCGCCAAGTACCGTGTACGGCTCAAGAAGCGACAGGCGCGTCTCGGCGAACTCGGCCGTGAGGCGCACGGGAAAGGCCTGTCGACGGTGCTGGTGTTCGAAGGGCCCGATGCCGCCGGCAAAGGCGGCGCCATCCGCCGCACGGTGAACAGTCTCGACGCCCGCTCTTGTCGCGTCCACCAGTTCGCGGCGCCGACGGACGTCGAGCGCGCCCACCACTACCTGTGGCGATTCTGGTCGAAGCTGCCGCGGGCCGGGAACGTTGCGGTCTTCGACCGCAGCTGGTACGGCCGCGTGCTCGTCGAGCGGCTGGAAGGCTTCGCGACCGAGGCGGAGTGGCGCCGGGCGTACAACGAGATCAACGATTTCGAGAGCCAGATCGTCCGCCGCGGCATGCTGCTGCTGAAATTCTGGCTGCACATTTCCAAGGAAGAACAGCTGAAGCGTTTCGAGGCGCGGGCGGAGTCCCCCTACAAGCACTGGAAGCTCACGGACGAGGACTGGCGCAACCGCGAACTCTGGGAAGACTACGAAAGGGCCGCGCACGACATGGTGCTGTTTACCGGTACGGGCGAGGCGCCGTGGGTGCTGGTCGAGGGCAACGACAAGTCTCACGCCCGCCTGAAGGTGCTGGATTCCGTGATCGGCGGGCTGGAGAAGCTGCTCGGATGAGGGCTGCCGATTCTTTCGGCATGTCCGAACGATAAAGTCGAAGATAGCCGCCGAGGTCTGCGCCGCCTTGCCGGGTGCGGTCACCCCCGGTATCGTGCCCGGGAGATTCCGCCGACCCGGCCCCGGCCGGCTGTACGCCGATGTTCGAGAAACTGGACGCAATCCACCCGCTGTTGCCATCCGTGACGGGCGCGACGCTGCTGCTGCTCGCGGCGCTGTTCGCCGACCTGCTCGTCAGGACCTTCGTCATGCGGGCCGTGTACGCCGTCGGCGCCAGGACCAGCGCCACCTGGGACGACGTGCTGATCGACCACCGCGTCCCCGGGCGGCTGGTGCGGCTGGTGCCGGGCGTCATCGTCTTCCTGGGCGCACCGCTGGTACCCGGCCTGCCCGATGCCGCCGTCCAGCTCATCCGCAACATCGCCGTCGGCTACATGGTGCTGATGGCGACGATGGCGCTGACCGCGCTCCTGAGCGCGGCCGGCACGATCTACTCCGCCTTGCCGATCGCCAGGCTGCGGCCCCTCAAGGGCTTCGTGCAGCTCCTGCAGATCCTCGTCTGGATCCTCGGCGCCGTGCTGATCGTCGCGGCGCTCATCGATCGCTCG
>JAKSCZ010000565.1 GCA_022360335.1 Pseudomonadota bacterium | reverse complement strand
GAATCCGGCCGCTTCGAGCCGCGCGCGGTGGTCGTCGACGGTCTCCGGGATCAGGACGTTCTCGAGCGCCGCGCGTTTGCGCGCGATCTCGAGTGCGCTGTAGTTGTTGCGGCGCTTGTGCTCATGGTGCAACTCGACGAGCAGTTCCTCCATATGCTCGTCGTCATCGACGACCTTTTCCGACAGGACCAGAATGCCGCCTTCGTTGAGTCCGCCGTAAACGCGCTCCAGCAACGCTCCCCGGTCGTCGCGATCGATGAATTGCAGCGTGTAATTGAGCACGACCATCGAGGCATTGGCGAACGTCATCTCGCGAATGTCGGATTCGACGATGTCGACCCGGGTCTCGGGCCGGTTGAGGCGATCGTCCTCGGCGACGACCTCGCGTAATCGGGCGATCATGGCCGGCGCGGCGTCGACGGCGACGACACGACAGCAGGGCTCGTCGATGCCATGTCGCAGGGCCAGCGTTGCCGCCCCGAGAGAGCATCCGAGGTCGTAGCAGGTCGTGCCGGCGCGCACGTAGCGTGCCGCGAGCGAGCCGATCGCCTCGATCGACGCCGCGTAACCGGGGATCGAGCGCTGCAGCATGTCGGGGAACACCCTCGCAACCTTTTCGTTGAAGCGGAACGGCTCCGATCCGTCATCGCGCTGATACAGCTTGTCGTCGCTCATCGATCCGGGCCTTTTTATCCCGCCTGTCGGGAGAAGGCCCTCCTGCGCCCTGTCGTCCTGTGGGACAATCGCGCCTATGCTACGCGAACTTCACGCCGAACTCGGCATTCCGGAGGACTACGGGCAGGACGGGACCCGCCCGGTCTACGAAGAGGCAACCGACCTCGTCGAGGTAGGACCCAATCTGGTCGGCCGTACGCAGCGCCTGGCGCGGGGCACGGCGGCGCGATGGGCCGAGATGCGAGACGCCGCAGCCGCGGACGGCATCACGCTGCTGATCGTATCGGGCTACCGCAGCGTCGACTACCAGGCCCGGCTGATCCGCAAGAAAATCAATGCAGGTCAAGAAGTTAGCGAGATTCTGGCGGTCAATGCCGCGCCGGGGCATTCCGAGCACCATACCGGTCGCGCAATCGATATCGCGACCCCGGGCTCACGGCCGCTCACCGAGGAATTCGAGGATTCCGCCGCCTTCGGCTGGCTGCGCGACAACGCAGGAAAGTACGGGTTTTCGATGTCGTATCCGCGAGGCAATGCCGCAGGATTCGTCTACGAGCCGTGGCACTGGGCGCTGGCGACCTGATTTTCCCCGAACCCCGCACGGACCAACGGTTTCGGGTACAATTCCGGGCCCGAGCGAAACACGAAAAACAGTCGTTTAGCTGTTGACAGCAGGCGAGTCTGGTTAGAAAATGCCCGGCTTGCGTACCGGAGGGGTACTCAAGCGGTCAACGAGGGCAGACTGTAAATCTGCTGGCTATGCCTACGTAGGTTCGAATCCTACCCCCTCCACCAGTATGGTGGCCCGGCTCGGAGGATTCGGAGCGGCCCGGCGGCGCGACGACACAGACAGGTTTTTTATGCAATCCGGACGGTTACAGAACGAGACTGTCAGGATTTTTGCACGCCTGAGAAACGGCAGGACCTGAGCGGTCGGCCATGCGGCGCGAACGATCGGAGGAGCGTTACTCCTTAAATATACGGAGGTTCGACAAGGCGGGTGTAGTTCAACGGTAGAACCTCAGCCTTCCAAGCTGATGATGTGGGTTCGATTCCCATCACCCGCTCCAAGTAGTTAAAGGTGTGAGACATCGGCCCACGTAGCTCAGGGGTAGAGCACTTCCTTGGTAAGGAAGAGGTCACGAGTTCAATTCTCGTCG
>JAKSCZ010000036.1 GCA_022360335.1 Pseudomonadota bacterium | reverse complement strand
GGCGTTACGCCGGTACTGGCGGCCGCCGATATCACGTTCGGCAATCTCGAGGGCGTGCTCATCGACGGCGGCGAACCCGCCAAGCAATGCAGCAATCCCGACGCCTGCTACCTGTTCCGATCGCCGGCGCGCTACGCGCAGCACTATCGCGACGCAGGATTCGACGTGCTGAGCCTCGCGAACAACCACGCACGCGACTTCGGCGAAGAAGGACGCGATTCGAGCGCAGAAGCGCTGCGCGCCGCTGGCATCCTGGGCTCCGGCCGCGAGGGCAGCTGGTCGGCGATAACGGACCGCGACGTGTCCGTCGTGTTCCTCAACTACGCCGTGACGAAGAACTCCAACATGCTGCTCGACTACGACCGGGCATTCGCGCGGGTTGCCGCGTTCGACGACGCCTTCGACGTCGTCGTCGTCACGTTCCACGGCGGGGCCGAAGGCGCCGGCGCCACGCGGATACCGTTCGCCGAGGAAAGGTATTACGGGGAACCGCGCGGCGACGTCGTGTGGTTCGCGCGCGGCGTCGTCGACCACGGCGCCGATCTCGTCATCGGTCACGGTCCGCACGTCGTGCGCGCAATGGAGCGCTACAGGGACCGGCTGATTGCCTACAGCCTCGGCAATTTCGCCACGTACTACGGCATCAGCGTCGCAGGCGTCAAGGGCATTGCACCGATCCTGACCGTAACGCTGGACGGCGACGGGAAATTCATCGAAGGCAGCGTCGTCTCGACGATCCAGCTGCGTCCGGCGGGGCCGGGCATCGACCCGCAGGATCGCGCATTGAACCTGATCCGCGGCCTGTCACTCGAGGACTTCGGCGAGCCGGGGCTGCGATTCCAACCGGACGGTACCGTCGTCCCGGTCGCACGGCCCGACGTGCCGCGGCACGAACTGCAGCCCTCGCCGCAGGAGGGCCCGTAGGAGGGCCCGTAGGAGGGCCTTCAGGCCCGAAAGCGGTCGCAACCGCGTGCCATTCGGGCCTGAAGGCCCTCCTACGGCCCTCCTACGGCCCTCCTACGGCCCTCCTACGGCCCTCCTGCGGCGAGGGCTGCAGTTCGTGCCGCGGCACGTCGGGCCGTGCGACCGGGACGACGGTACCGTCCGGTTCGAATCGCAGCCCCGGTTCGCCGAAGTCCTCGAGCGACAGGGCGCGGATCAGGTTCAATGCGCGATCCTGCGGGTCGATGCCCGGCCCCGCCGGACGCAGCTGGATCGTCGAGACGACG
>JAKSCZ010000203.1 GCA_022360335.1 Pseudomonadota bacterium | reverse complement strand
GGGTTAGATGGATTAGCTGTTGGTCCCGTCATTATCGCGGCCATTGCCTATACGGACAGCGTGCGGTTGCTGGCCCTCATCCGCTTCGTCAACGGTATCGGCGCGGGTCTTGGGTTCACGGTCTGCTGCGTCGCGGTCGTGGGTACACGGCACGTCGAACGTAGCTACGCCGTACTTTATGGTTCGCCGTTCCTGATCAGCGGCATCGGCCTGGCGCTGTTGCCGCGCGTCTACCAGTCAGTGGGCCTCGAAGGTGCATTCCTCGGGATGGCGGCACTGAATGTCGCAGCGCTGTTCTTGCTGCCATTCATGCCTAGAACCTTGGGCGAAGATCGTCGTGAAATTCCCGACCGACCTGCGGCCATCGACCGCCGCATTTATTTGCTGTGTGGGCTGGTCCTGGGCGCACTGTTCCTGCACTACGTATCCAACTCGGGTATCTGGACCTATTTCGAGCGTCTGGGTGTTGCCGCCGGCATGACCGCCGAGGCCGCAGGCGCGATACTTGGGCCGGGTATGTCCGCCGCAATCGTAGGTATGGTCGCGGCCTCCGTCCTGGGCGATAAGCTCGGCTACCTGCGGCCGATCTATATCGGCACCGGCACAATTCTCGTCTCGACGCTTGCGTTGCTCTTCGCATCGCAGGAATTTATCTTCGGTGTCGCCACCGCAGCCTTCAACGCGAGTATTACGTTCGTAATACCTTATTTCGTCGCTATCCTGGCGATGCTCGTACCCTCGGGCCTTGGTGTGACCGCCGCCAACGTCATGACCATCGCGGGATTCTCGACGGGCCCGTTTGTTATCTCCTTCATCGTCGGCGGCGGCGATTTCACGGTCTCGATCCTCGTCACCGCGGCCGGGTTCGTCGCCGTATTCGTTCTCGTGCGCCTGTTTGCCCGGCGTCTCGATGCAGCGCCGGGCGAGCTCGCGCCGCTCAGAGCGTTGTGTGTCACCACCAGCAACTGACCTTCGAGGTTCGACATGTCCGAAACAACCGACGTTAGCACTGCACTGAAACCCGAATTCCTGGTTGTCGTCGACAAAATCTACCGTGACATGTGCAATCTGCAGCCTGGCACCAAGGTACTCATCATCACCGACTCGCGCACGCCACGGCATGTCGTCACCGTGTTCATGGGAGCCGCGATGGCGATGGGTGCCGATGTCTCGGTATCCGAGAATCCGATGCCGCCGCCGCCGACACTGCAACCCGGCTACGAGTGGAACTCGATGGTCAAAGCCGCCGCCGGGGAAGCGGAACTCATCATCGACCTGGCGGTCGGTTATGCCGATTTCATCGCCGAGGCCGTCGAGCGCGGCGCACGTATCATGAGCCCCGGCGACGGTACCGGAGGCCACCACATCGAAGACACGCTGATTCGTACGATGCTGGCGATCGACATCGACGAGCTGCGGGAAGAGGCCATTCAGTTCGCGGAGTCGTTTACGAACGCGAGCACACTGCACATGACATCGGAAGAGGGCACGGACTTCGAGCTCGACATCAGCGGGCTTGAAGGTGTTTCCTCCGACGAATTCCTGTGGAACAAGGATAAGCAGGAGTTCACCGGCACCTGGAGTGCACTGCCGCCCGCGGCGCCCGGGATCATCATCCCCAAAGGTCGTGGCAACGGCGTCATGGCCGTGGACGGTTTCCTGTTGTACGAGCCCGCCTACGATCACGAGAAACCGACGGGCCCCGTATTCCTGACTTTCGAGAACGGCAAGATCGTTGAGGTAGAAGGCGAGCCGCTGTTCGCCGGGCGCCTTAGACATTGGCTCGATGCGCAACCCGACGACTCGGCTGCCTACGGGCCCGTGCACCTGAATCTCGGCCTGAATCCGCGTGCAATGCTCACCCAGCATCCCGAGTTCGAGAAGCTGCGCGGCACGGTCTGTTGCGGTATCGGCGACAGCAGCCTGCTCGTGCGAATGTGGCACGGTTTCGACCTCGAGCCGAACGTCTCGCATATGCACTGGGATATATTGCTGATGCGGCCGACCCTGCGCCTCGATGACCGGGTCGTGTGTGAGAACGGCTTTATCGTCGGCCCGTGAGCTCGTAGGCCTCAGTCCAGCTTGACGATGCCGTTATCGATGATGACGTTGTTGTCGATGTTCACGGTCGGGCGGAGTGCCTGAACGTCCCAGTGCACGGCAGACTTCGAGGTCTCAAAATCGGCGCCGACGAAGGGCGCCAACAGGCTATTATCGCCGATGCCGAAAACCATGGCGCCGCGCACTCGCTCCCATTCCAGGTGCTCGGTCAGGCGTGCGTGTCGGCTGAGGCCGAAGTTCGCGTGGATGGGTCCGTTGCGGCAGCCGTCGTCATCCAGGTTATCGAGCCAGTCCTCTAGCCGGTGCGTGATATAGGGGTCGCCCGAAACACCCGTAATACGGCCGGCGTCGATGGTAAGCATTACTGGAGTTTTCGGCAGGTGGTGTACGTTCTCATAGAGGAACAAGCCGTCGAGTGCCAGCACGCCGTCGCCGCGACCCTTCGGGATGACTACCCCGGGTGTCGCGCCGGGCGTAAACTGGTAGTTCGACACCCAGTCGGCGATTTCGCGATCCCACAGGAACCCGTCGAAGGTGTCACCGCCGAGGTCGCTGATATCAACGTGATAGTCGGTGCCTTCCTGCGACGTGACTTGCAGCGAATTGCCGTCCGAGAAAGCATCG
>JAKSCZ010000588.1 GCA_022360335.1 Pseudomonadota bacterium | reverse complement strand
GTCCATGACGAAATCGAGGAAGCGGTCCTCACTGAGAGACGTGCCGGAGAGATTGATCGCGAGCGTATAGCGCGCCTTGTCGTGCTCGCTGCGGTCGGCCAGTTGCGAGAGCGTCTCGTGAATGACCCAGCGATCGAGCGTCGACATCAGGTTATAGCGCTCGGCTGCCGGGATGAACTGCTTCGGGGCCACGAGCTTGCCGTCTTCGTCCCGCATTCTCAACAACAGTTCGTAGTGAGCGCGGCGTTCGCCGTTCTCCTTGCCGATGCCGATGATCGGCTGGAAAAACAGTTCGAGGCGGCCGTCCTCGACGGCGCTCGTGATGCGCGATACCCACTTCATTTCTTCGTGGCGCATCGAGGCGTCGCTGTCCCGATCGAAGTGCACCTGGTTGCGGCCCATGTCCTTGGCCGAATAGCACGCGACGTCCGCCGAACTCATGAGACCGGCGATATCGTCCTTGTTCTCGTTGGTGACGTGTACGACGCCGATGGAACAGCGGATCGTCGTAAACGAATCCTGCCACTCGAAACGATACCCTTCGACCGAACTGCGGATAGCTTCGGCAACCTCGATCGCCCGGTCGTGATTGCAGCGTTCGAGCAGGATACCGAACTCGTCGCCGCCCAGGCGCGCCAACAGGTCCGTCGAGCGGATCCGTGTCTGGATGATCTCCGACACCTGGCACAGCAGCGCGTCGCCTGCCTGGTGGCCGAACGTGTCGTTGACGACCTTGAACTGGTCGAGATCGATGTACAGCAACGCGTGGGTCGTCTGACCGTCGTTCCCGATCACATCGAGCGCCGGAGCGAGGCGATTCTCGAACTCGCGACGATTGATCAGGCCGGTCAGTGCGTCGTGTGACGCCTGGTAACTGAGCTGGCGAAACAGCCGCGACTCTCTCGAGATGTCATGGAATACCATGACCGAGCCGATGACGTTGCCGATGCGGTCGCGGATGGGAGCCGCCGAATCCTGGATCGGTACCTCCTCGCCTTGTTTCGTGATCAGGACGGAGTGCTCGGGCAGCGTGATTACGCGGCCTTCCTTGAGACAACGCATCACCGGGTTTTCGCAACCGGCACGCGTGTGCCCATTGACGATCATTATGATGTCCGTCACGGGATTTCCGCGCGCGCTGCGCAGGTCCCAGCCGGTCAGGTCCTGGGCGACGGGATTGATGTAGTCGATATTGCCGTCGGCATCGGTCGTGATGACGCCGTCACCGATGGACTGCAGCGTGACCTGCGCGCGTTCTTTCTCTTCGAAGACGCGCGTTTCCGCCCGCTTGCGCTCGGTGATGTCGGTGATCGTGCCCTCGCGGGCGACGACGTTGCCGTCGTCGTCGTAGATCGCGCGTGAATTCTCGAGCACGACGATCTCGGCGCCGTCCTTGCGGCGCAGGCGGTACTCGAAGTTCCTGACGTGGCCCTGCGCCTCCAGGCGCGCGAATACGCGTTCCCGGTCGACCGGGTTGACGTACAGCTCGGTCGTCCGGCCTGCGGCCTTGAGATCCTCGACGCTGTCGAAACCGAGCATGTCGACGAGCGCCGGATTCGCCGTGACGATGTCGCCCTCGCGGGTGGTAATGTAGACGCCGTCGACGACGCTTTCGAACAGGCCGCGGTAGCGCGCTTCGCTGTTGCGCAGCCGCTCCTCGTCGAGTTGCCGCTTGATTGCGATACCGGCCAGGCGCGCCATCCGGCCGAGCTTGCCGAGCTCGCCCGTCGTCGGCGCGCGCGCGTCGTCGGCGTACACGTCGAGCGTGCCGATCGCGCGGCCGGCAGCGCCGAAGAACGGAAACGACCACGCCGCTCCGATGCCGTGGTGCCGTGCCTCCTCCTGCGCCGCCTGCCAGCCTTCATCGTCGGCAATACTGGTCGTGATCCGGTCCTGCTTCAGGTGCACGGCCGTGCCGCAGGTCGGGCCTGCGGCCGCGACATCGACCCGGTCGAGATGCCGCCCGAACGACTCCGGCAGACTCGGCGCCTGCTCGACCGACATCGTCCGGCTGTTGCGGTCGACGAGCATGACGGCCGCCCTCAAGCCGGGACCCGTCTTCTCGACGAACCGGCAGATCGCGCGCAATGTCCGGTCGACCGGCGTACCGGCGGCGATCATCTCGAGCACCTTGTTCTGCGCGTGTGCCAGCGCCTCGTTGCGCTTACGCTCCCCGATGTCGGTGATGCTGACGCGTATCAGTCGCCGGTCGTCGCTGGGCAGACGGCTGAATCGCACCTCGCAGGGAATCCGGCGGCCGTTCGAGTCCTTGTGCAGCCACTCGAACATCGGGTGTTCGCCGTTCAGCGCGGCATCGACATAGCCGCGGCGCACGCCGAACGACGGCGTTCCGTCCGGCTGCGTCTCCGGACTGATCGCCTCGGGACCGGCGCTCAACAGCCTCGCTCGCGACAGGTTGAACAGCGTGCACGCGATGTC
>JAKSCZ010000499.1 GCA_022360335.1 Pseudomonadota bacterium | reverse complement strand
TCAACGCTCGTCGAAGCCGGAGAGACCGTCCGCAAAGCGCGTGATGCCAGCTTCGGCACCGCCATGCAACAGATGAGCGCGAATCTTGCCGTAGAACTCGATCGCTTCGAGGAGCGCGTCAAATCCGACCCGACGGTGGCGAGTACGGAGTGGAAAGAAGGCCACGGCGGCGGCGGGTCGTTCTCGATCGTCGCCCTTTTCGCATTGTTCGCCGCGCGAATTGCTAAAGCAGGTCGCCTGGCTGCATCGGTGACGAGAGCATCTTCTCGAAGCGTGCCCAGCGTTCGTCGGTGCCGGCATCGCCGCGCTCGACGTAGTCGGCGACGAGCGCCTTGCCGTGGTTGTAGTTGATGACGTAGCTGCGGTAGGCGTCGAAAAAACGCGTCCGCTGCAGCGACTTGTCCGCGCGTTCGAGTTCGTACCGGTTGATCCAGGCTGCGGCGTCCTCGCGCGTCATGTTGCCGTTCAGGTAGTCGCGAGCGGCTTCGTTGTCGGCATAGTCCAGGCGCTCGATCAGCGCGAAGACCTCGTAGTAGAGATCGGCATCGCCCGCGTCGAGCCCGGCCAGCGGGAACAGGACCTCCTTTTCGAAGGCCATGCGCTCTTCGCCCGGGAACGCGAGGTCGATACCGTAGTTGCCGCTGCCCTCGGCGATCAGGGACTGCGGTGAGAAGAGTGGATACAGCGCATACTCGATCCAGCCCTGATCCTCGACGAGGTTCTTCTCGAGCAGGGCGTTGAACGTATGATGACCCGGGTAGCCTTCGTGGCAGCCGAGGTCGACCGCCTTGCTGATGTACATCGGGAAGTCCGTGTTGAGCTGGATAAGGCTCCGGGCGTTTCCCTGGTACCAGTTGTAGCCCGTCCAGGGCTTGTCATTGACGTACTCGATGGTGAAGGACTCGTTGTCGGGCAGTTCGACGTGTTCGAGCGTGCGCCGACGACATTCGTCGAGGGCCGCCTTGAACACGGCGTCCATGCGGTCCGGCGGGATGACGAAACGGTCGTTGAAAGCCTCGACCCGCCCGGCGAGCGGCCCGTCGCCGGGAAGCAAGGCATCGACTTCGTCGAGGATCGCCTGGAAGTGCCCGGCGTCGTAGTCGGGCGCCTGCGAACCGAACAGCGCCAGGGATTCGGCGTCGAAATCGGGGTACTCCTCAAGGTTGATTGCAATTCGCGTGTCGAGTGCCTGCAGGCGCGCGATCAATCCGTCGACGCGCATGCGCAGCATCTCGTCGCCCCCTGTGTCGACGGCCGCGAGTCGCCGCGCGAGGTCGCCCGATGCCAGGCGAACGTCCTCGAGTGACATCGCTTGCGCTTGCGCCGCTGCCCTGAACGCCTCGGGACCGAAATACGCATCGACGTGCGCCGTGTCGTGGCGCCCCATCGAGAGCTCGAGGAACAGGTACTCCTCGGCCAGCTCGTCGATGTCGGGCCCATCGTCGGCTGCGCTGCAGGCGACGAGGGCTATGCATGCGAAAAAGGCCAGTTGCGTCTTCATGATTGTCTCCGGACGTGCAGGAGGGCCTTCTCCCGGCAAGCGGGATAAAAAGACCCGATCGGGGCTGAAGCCCCTCCTACAGCATGATTGTTTCCCGACATGCAGGAGGGCCTTTAGGCCCGTTCGGGATTAAAGCCCCTCCTGCAGCAGTTTCTTCAGTTCGTACAGTGCGTCGAGCGCGTCGCGCGGCGTCATCGAATCGGGATCGAGCGCATCGAGCGCGCCGCGGAGCGCGTCTTCCCCGCCGGACGCCGGCGCCGAGAAATCGAGCTGGCCCTGTTGGAGAGGGCCCTGCCCACGACTCCTCGCTTCTTCGAGCAGGTGCAGGTACGATCGCGCCCGCCGGATCACGTCCTTCGGCACGCCTGCAAGCGAGGCCACCTGCAGGCCGTAACTCTGGTTCGCGGGCCCGGGCCTGACCGCGTGCAGGAAGACGAGCTGTCCGTCGTGTTCGGTCGCGTCCAGGTGCACGTTGCCGCAGCCCGGCAATTCCCGGGCCAGCGCCGTCAGCTCGAAGTAATGGGTCGCGAACAGCGTGAACGCGCGGGCCTTTTCGCCCATGTGGTGTGCGGCCGCCCACGCCAGCGACATACCGTCGAAGGTGCTCGTGCCGCGGCCGATCTCGTCCATGAGCACGAGGCTGTGCTCGGTCGCATTGTTGAGGATCGTCGCCGTCTCGGTCATCTCGACCATGAACGTCGAGCGGCCGCCGGCGAGGTCGTCGGATGCGCCGATGCGCGTAAAGATGCGGTCGATCGGCCCGATGCGCAAGGCGTCGGCCGGCACGAAGCTGCCGACGTGCGCGAGAATGACAATGAGCGCCGTCTGCCGCATGTAGGTCGACTTGCCGCCCATGTTCGGACCCGTGATCACGAGGAGCCGGTTGGTGTCGTCGAGGGTGAGATCGTTTGCGACGAACGCTGCGTCGATGACCTGCTCGACGACGAGATGCCGGCCGCCTTCGATCTCGATACACGGGGTTGCGCTGATCTCAGGTTGCGCGAGATTCAACGTCACGGCGCGTTCGGCGAAGCACGCGAGCACGTCCAGTTCCGCGAGGCCGCCGGCGCAGAGCTGC
>JAKSCZ010000360.1 GCA_022360335.1 Pseudomonadota bacterium | reverse complement strand
AGCCGTTCTCGACCCTGACCGAGCGGACCACGGTGCCCCAGGTCCCGTGCCATATCACCTGGACGACGGCCGAGACCCATGCGGTGATCCGCGACAATCTTGGCCGCTCGGCCACCTATTCCGGACGCATTTCCGGCCAGGGGCCGCGTTACTGCCCGTCGATCGAGGACAAGGTCCTGCGCTTCGCCGACCGGTCGTCGCACCGGGTTTTCGTCGAGCCCGAAGGGCTGACGACCGATGTCGTGTACCCGAACGGCATCTCGACGAGCCTGCCGGCCGAGGTCCAGGAACGCTTCGTGCGCTCGATCGCCGGCTTCGAACGCGCCGTCGTCACACAGCCCGGCTACGCGATCGAGTACGACTACGTCGATCCGCGAGACCTCGAGGCGACGCTCGAGACGAAGCACGTCCGGAATCTGTATTTCGCCGGCCAGATCAACGGCACGACGGGCTACGAAGAGGCCGCGGCGCAGGGCCTGCTCGCCGGCATCAATGCCGCACGACGCGCGCGCGGCCTGGAGGCGTGGTTTCCGGAGCGTTCCGAGGCCTATCTCGGCGTCCTCGTGGACGACCTGATCACGCGCGGCGTGTCGGAGCCCTACCGCATGTTCACGAGCCGCGCGGAGTATCGACTGGTGCTGCGCGAGGACAATGCCGACATCCGGCTCACGCCGCAGGGCCGTGAGCTCGGCCTGGTCGACGACGCACGCTGGGCGGCGTTCTCGGCCAAACGCGAAGCGGTCGCGGCGGAACGGGCCCGGCTCGCGACGCTGCCGGCCCGGGGGAGTAAGGCGGCGACGCTGCTGAAACGTCCCGAGTACGGCTACGCGGAAGTCGCCGACCTGGCCGGCCGCAGCGAGACGCTGGCGGCGCTGGCGGACGAGCTGCGCGAGCAGGTCGAGCTGCAGGTCGAGGTCCAGGCGAAGTATGCGGGTTACATCGAGCGCCAGGAGCGTGAGATCGCGAAGCACGCGAAGCAGGAATCGCTGCGCCTGCCCGGAGACATCGACTACGATGCCGTCGACGGACTGTCGCACGAGGCGCGACAGAGACTCGCGGCATCGCGGCCGGCGACGCTCGGTCAGGCGTCGCGCCTCGAAGGCATGACGCCGTCGGCCGTGTCGCTGCTGCTCGTGCACCTCAAAAAACGCCAGCTGCAGAAAAGCGCGTAAGGTTCCGGCCGCGGGCGGTCCCATCTCGGGTATGCTCTGCACATGACGTCGTTTCGCGCCATTACGGCTCTCGCGATCGCCGCGCTGCTCGTCACGTGGGGCTGTTCGGAGCCGGCGCCGGTCGCCGGCAACACGCTGCAGCGCGGCCTGCCGTCCGATCCCGAGACCCTCGATCATCACAAAGCCCGCAGCGTGCAGGCGGCCGAGGTGCTGCGCGACCTCGGTGAGGGACTCGCAGCGTACACGGCGACCGGTGAACTCGTACCGGCAGCGGCCGAGCGCTGGGACGTCTCGGACGACGGACTGACCTACACGTTCCGTCTGCGCGACGGCCTGAAATGGTCGAACGGCGATGCCCTGACCGCCGCTCACTTCGTCGCGGGGATGCGCCGGCTCGTCAATCCGGCGACCGCGGCGTTCTATGCGCAGATGATCGTCGACATCGAGAACGCCGACGGCATCGTTTCGGGCGATATCCCGGTATCGATGCTCGGCGTCGAAGCGCCCGACGACCGGACCGTCGTCCTCAGGCTGGTTCAGCCGACGCCGTACCTGACCGGCCTGTTGACGCACCCGAGCACGTTCCCGATCCATCCGGGCGCGTTCGAGACGCACGGCGACGGCTTCGCGCGCCCGGGCAAACTCGTCTCGAACGGTGCGTACAGGCTGGATGCGTGGGTGCCGGGTTCGCTCGTCTCCCTGAAACGCAATCCGCATTACTGGAACGACGCGGCGACGAGTATCGACGCCGTGAACTACCATGTCGTCGTCCAGAACGCGGCGGAGCTGAATCGCTACCGCGCCGG
This sequence comes from Pseudomonadota bacterium, assembly GCA_022360335.1. GTDB lineage: Bacteria > Pseudomonadota > Gammaproteobacteria > Steroidobacterales > Woeseiaceae > UBA1847. The sequence goes on along the minus strand of JAKSCZ010000360.1, from coordinate 4,336 downwards.
GGAACTGCACGTCACGAGCACGGTGCCGACCGACAGTTTCGCGCAGGTCAGGGACGAGTACGGCGCCCAGCTCAGAATCGCCCCGTACCTGAGCGTTTACTATTACGGTTTCAACCTGACCAAAGCGCCGTTTTCGGACAATCCGGCGCTGCGCGAGGCGCTGTCGATGGCGATCGATCGCGAGCTGCTCGCGGAGAAAGTCCTCGGACGGGGCGAACGGCCGGCATACAGCTGGGTGCCGCCCGGCGTGCACAATTACGAGCCGCCGCGGCTCGCATTTGCCGCCCTGAACAAACAGGAACGCGAGCGGCTTGCGAGGTTGCGGTACAAGGAAGCCGGCTACGGTCCGGACGAACCGCTGCAGGTCGAGGTTCGCTACAACACCAACGACACGAACAAGCGCATCGCCGTGGCGATCCAGGCAATGTGGCGCGAGGTGCTCGGCATCGAGGCGACGCTGATCAACGAGGAATTCCAGGTGCTGCTGGCGAACATGCGCGCTGCGGAGATTACGCAGGTGTTCCGTTCGAGCTGGATTGGCGATTACAACGACGCGCACACCTTCCTGAGCATCCTGCAAAAGGGCAGCCCGGCCAACATGCCGCGCTACGCGAGCGACGAGTACGACGATCTGATGGCGCGCGCCGCGGCGCAGGTCGATCCCGAACGCCGCCGCCTCTACCTCGAGGAAGCGGAGCGCGTGCTGCTGTCGGATCACCCGGTCATCCCGCTTTACGTCTGGGTCAGCAGGCATCTCGTCAGCCCGCAGGTTTCGGGCTGGGGAGACAACGTCCTGGATTATCATTACAGTCAGCACCTGAGCCTCAAGACGACTGATTAGTCGTACCGGATCAACGACTTGCTGCGATACACGCTGCTCCGCATCCTGGGAGCGATACCGACGCTGCTGCTGGTCATCGCTCTCGCGTTCGTGATGGTGCACGCCGCGCCGGGCGGACCGTTCGCGGACGACCGCGTCGTCTCGCCCGACATCGAAGCGAATCTCAATACGGCCTACGATCTCGACGATCCTCTGCCGAAGCAGTTCCTGCGCTACGTCGGCGGGCTGCTGCGCGGCGACCTCGGTCCGTCCTTTCGATACGTCGATCGCAGCGTCTCCGAACTGATCGGCGGCGCGCTCCCTTACTCGCTGATGCTGGGCGCCGCGGCGATGTCGCTCGCGCTCGTTCTCGGCGTCGGGGCCGGCACGCTCGCCGCGCTGCGGCAGGACTCGGTGCTCGATCGCCTGATCATGGGCTTTTCGATGACGGGCATCTCGATTCCGGTGTTCGTCGTCGCACCGGCGCTCATCCTGCTGTTCGCCGTGAAGCTCAAGTGGCTGCCCGCCGGGTGGAGCGGCGCGCCGGGCGTCGGGCGCTACGTGCTGCCCGTGGTCACGCTCGCGCTCCCGCAGATCGCGTACATCGCCCGCCTGACGCGGGCCAGCCTGATCGACGTCCTGGGGCGCGATTTCATCCGCACGGCGCGGGCGCAGGGCCTCGGCACGGCGACCGTGGTCCGCGTCCACGCGCTGAAGCCGGCCATGCTGCCGGTACTGTCGTACTTAGGTCCCGCGATCGCCGCCATCCTGACGGGTTCGGTCGTCGTCGAGGAAGTGTTCGGCATACCCGGCGTCGGCCAGTTCTTCGTGCGCGGCGCGCTGAACCGGGACTACACGCTCGTGCTGGGCATCGTCGTGTTCTACGCGTCGCTGATCGTCGCGCTGAACCTCGTCGTCGACGTTCTCTACGGCGTCATCGACCCGCGGGTGCGCTACCGGTGAGCCGCACGATCAAGGCATCGGCCGTCTTTTTGGGCGTTGTCGCGCTGCTCGCGCTCGTCGGGCCATGGCTCAGCCCGAACGACTACGTGACGACGAACTTCGAGAAGCTGCTCGCGCCGCCGTCCGTCGGCGGCATGCACTTCTTCGGTACCGACGATCTCGGGCGCGATCTGTTCGTGCGCACGATGCTCGGCGTCCGCGTCACGCTCATCGTCGCGATCGTGGCGAGCATGGTCAGCCTCGTCATCGGCGTGGCCTACGGCGCCGTTGCAGGCTACGTCGGCGGCCGCGTCGATGCAGCGATGATGCGCGCGGTCGACACGCTGTATGCGTTGCCGTTCATCTTCTTCGTCATCCTGCTGATGGTCGCGTTCGAACGGAATTTCCTGCTCATCTTCGTCGCGATCGGCGCAATCAACTGGCTGGACATGGCCCGGATCGTGCGCGGGCAGACGCTGAGCCTGCGCGAGCGCGAGTTCGTCGAGGCGGCGCGGCTGGCCGGCGCCGGCACGACGCGCATCATCTTCCGGCATATCGCTCCCAACCTGGTCGGTATCGTCGTCGTCTACGTCACACTGACGATCCCCCAGGCGATTCTCGTCGAGTCGTTCCTGAGCTTCCTGGGGCTGGGCGTGCAGGAGCCTCAGACGTCGCTCGGCGCACTCGTCAACGCAGGCGTCGGCCGGATGGAGAGCGCGTCGTGGACGCTGCTGATTCCGGCCGCGCTGCTCGCGCTCATACTCATGTCGTTCAATTTTCTCGGCGACGGCCTGCGCGACCATTTCGACGCGAGGCAGGCATCGTGAGCCTTCTCGACGTCACGGGTCTCACGATTCGCTACGGCGATGACGTCGTCGTCGACGGCGTCGATCTGTACGTCGATCGCGGCGAATCCGTGGGCCTCGTCGGCGAATCGGGATCGGGCAAATCGCAATCGGCGCTGGCCGTCCTGGGGCTGCTCCCGAAGCGCGCCGAGGTCGGCGGCAGCATCGAGTTCGACGGCCGGCAACTCGTCGGCGCCGCCGAAGCGACGCTCGATGCGATCCGGGCGCGCCGCATCGGCATGGTTTTCCAGGATCCGATGCAGGCCCTGAATCCGCACCTGCGCATCGGAATGCAGCTGCGGCAGGTCCTGATCGCTCATGACCTCGCCGGCGCCGCGGGGGCCGACGCCCGCGTCATCGAGATGCTGGCGCGCGTCGGGCTGCCGGACCCCGAGCGCCAGTTCCGCGCATGGCCGCACGAACTGTCGGGCGGCATGCGGCAGCGCGTCATGATCGCGTCGGCGCTGATTGCGAAACCGGACCTGCTGATCGCGGACGAGCCCACGACCGCGCTCGACGTTACGGTGCAGGCGCAGATACTCGATCTGCTCGAGGACATTCGCGACGACACGGCGCTTCTTCTGATCACGCACGACCTGGGCATCGTCGCGGGCCGCTGCGAGCACATGATCGTGCTCGACGGCGGGCGTCTCGTCGACCAGGGGCCGACGACCGCGCTGTTCGCGTCGCCCGGCAACCCGCATACGCGGCGGCTCGTCGAGGCCGCGCCGCGCATCGACCGCGGCGAAACGCTGCCGAAGGTGTCTGCCGCCGCGATCCTCAGCGTCAGCGGCGCGACGGTCGACTACCGGGACCTGCGCGCGGTCACCGATGTGAGCTTCTGCGTCCGGCGGGGCGAGACGATCGCGGTCGTCGGCGAGTCGGGCTCCGGAAAGTCGAGTCTCGTACGCGCCGTCCTCGGACTCGTGCCGCTGGCCTCGGGCCGCGTCGTCTACGCGGGAGAACCCCTGGCCGGCCGGGTCGAGCGCCGCGCGCCGAACCGCCGCCGGGACCTGCAGCTCCTGTTCCAGGACCCGGTCGGTGCGCTGAACCCGCAGATGCGCGTGCAGGCGATCGTCGCGGAACCGCTGCTCGTGCACGAGCAGGGCATGACGGCCGCGGCGCGGCGGGCGCGGGTCGTCGCGATACTCGCCGAGGTCGGCCTCGACGAGAGCCATCTGCGCCGCTTCCCGCACGAACTGTCGGGCGGCGAGGCGCAACGTGTCGCGATCGCCCGTGCCCTGGTACTCGACCCGAACGTGCTGATCTGCGACGAGGCCGTCGCGGCGCTCGACGGCGCCGTGCGCGAGCAGGTACTCGCGCTGCTGCGCGGCGTCCAGGCGCGGACGGGCCTCGCGGTGGTGTTCATCTCGCACGATCTTGCCGTCGTACGGTCGATCAGCCACCGTGTCTTCGTCATGTACATGGGGCGGCTCGTCGAGCGGGCCGACTGCGCGAGGCTGTTCGCGTCGCCGCTGCACCCGTATACCCGGGCATTGATCGACTCGGTGCCCGTACCGGATCCGGTGGCCCTGCCGGGCCGCGCGCCGCTGCGCGGCGAGGTATCCTCGCTCGTGAATCCGCCGCCCGGCTGTGTGTTCCACCCGCGCTGCCCCGGGGCCGAGGCGCTTTGCAGGAACCAGGCGCCGGTGTTGCGCGACGTCGCCGGCACGCTCGTCGCCTGCCACTTCGCCAACTAATTGGGTGTCAGTCACCTTATTTCCAGTCT
>JAKSCZ010000154.1 GCA_022360335.1 Pseudomonadota bacterium | reverse complement strand
GACCTCGATCGACCAGGCCTCGATGCCGCCCTCGAGGTTGTAGACATCCCGGAATCCCAACAGCCGGAATCGCTCCGCGACCGCGCGACTGCGCACGCCCGTGTGGCAGTGGAACACCAGCGGCGTGTCCGTGGGTAATCCTTCGATCTCGGACTCGGCGGCCTCGTGCAGCGGCTCCGCCTCGGCAATGTGCGCCACGGCCCGCTCGTCAGAGCCGCGCACGTCTAACAGTCGCAGCGCCGCGCCGGTATCCAGCCGGCGTCGCAACTCGGTGACCTTCATCGCCTTGACGGGCGGCGGCGCGTTGGGATTCTCGAATCGCAAAGCCCGGCCCTGGAGGCTGTCGACAATATCGACGTGCAGGCCGTCGGCGCGCTGGGCCGTGCTCGTATCCATGAACACCTGCACGCCCGAGACATCGACCTGGACGGCATGCCGGCTTTTCGGGCTCATGTTCAAACGGGTTTCCCAGCGGGCGTTGACCTGCAACAGCAGTATCGCGTCCCGCTGCTGATCGAGGGCATGCCGAATCGCTGCGAGCGCCGCAGTCGAGAAGACGATACGGGGGACAATCGCCTCTGGTGGCTCGATGCCGAGCGTGTTATGAAGTTCTCCGCTTGCGAACAGCTCGCCGACGATGTCGCAGCCGCCGATGAGTTCGCCGTCGACATACAGTTGAGGGATCGTTGGCCATCCTCCGTACTCTTTGATCCCTTCCCTTAGAGACGTATCCGCCAAAACGTCGACGCTCGCGTAATCGATCAGCAGCGTATCGAGTATTTCAACGGTCTGAGCCGAGAAGCCGCATTGAGGCTGAGACCGTGTGCCCTTCATGAACAGGACCACCGGATCCGAGGTCACGATGGATTTGATCGTTGCTAGGGTCTGTTCATCGACCAACGTAATTTCTCCAGCTTTCCAGGGCAGACTTCAGACGGCAAAACTCTCACCGCAACCGCACTCGCCCGTTGCGTTGGGGTTGCGAAAGACAAAACTCTCATTCAGTCCTTCCT
>JAKSCZ010000181.1 GCA_022360335.1 Pseudomonadota bacterium | reverse complement strand
TGCACCTGCGCGACCTGCGCCGCTACCTTCGGGATGCAAACGGCATCGCCTCACACACCCGGCGCATGCTCAAGGTGCCCTTGCGTGCCGCGACCCGCGGAGGCCACCCCGTGCTGCTGATCGCGCACAGCATGGGATCGGTGATTGCGTACGACAGCTTATGGGAACTGGCCCACCAGACCCGCGACCGTGTGATCGTCGACCTGTTGCTGACGATAGGAAGCCCCCTCGGACAGCGCTACATGCAAAAGCGCCTCAAAGGCGCCGCCAACAGCGGACACGATCGCTATCCCGACAACGTGCTTCACTGGAAGAACCTCGCTGCGATCGGCGATCTGACCGCGCTGGATCCTTACCTGACCGACGACTTCGTGGAGATGCTGGAGCTCGGCATCCTCGAATCCATGGATGACACCGCTGTTCACACACACTTCCGCCTCGATGGCGAATTGAACGTGCATTCGGAATACGGTTACCTGGTCAACCGCACAACCGCCCGGATCGTCGTCGACTGGTGGCGTGCTACTGAGCGTTCGGATTCGGCTTGATGACGATGTCGATGCGGCGATTACGCGCACGTCCGGACTCGGTCTCGTTACTCGCGACCGGGCGTGTTTCGCCGTATCCCGTCGCGATCAGCCGGTAGGTCGGAATGCGCATCGCGTTGATCATGTACTGCTGAACCGACTCGGCGCGCTCTTGCGAGAGTTTCTGGTTCAGGTCGTCACCACCGTGCGAATCGGTGTGGCCTTCGATGATGAGTTCGCTGCGCGGGAACACGTCGATGGCTTTCTCCACCTTGGCGAGCAGATCGAAGTTCTCGGGCTTGATCTGTGAAGCGCCGCTGTCGAAGTTGAGCCCGACGAGACGCAGGATGACGTTGTTGCCCTGGCGGAAGACGCGCGCCTCGTCGTTGGTGAACATCTTCTCGACCTGCTCGAATTGTTCCTTGACGCGGGCCTGGGCCTCGAGACGCTGGATCAGTGCGGCGCGCTCGGCCGTGGCGCCGCCCAGCCGCTCGTCGAGCGCGCGCAGTTCCTCTTCCATATCCGCCATGCGGATCGCGTTGTCGGCTTTTTCCTGGCCGAGCGCCTGTACCTCGTTGCGCTGGTTCTCGAAGTGGGCGACGAGTTCGGCCGTCAGCCTGTCGGGCCCGGTCTCCATGTCGGGTGCGATGTCGGCGACGCCGGCAACCTGTCGCAGCGCAGCCTCCCATTGCAGGACGAGTTCCTCCGCGGTCAGGTCCTTGTCGCGTACCTTGCGGACGATCTCGGAAAGATAGAGTGCGTGTTTGGCCTCGTAATTGGCCTGCTTCGCCAGGCTGCGCGGCAAGTCGGTGTCGTAACGGTTCTCGTTGAGTTCGCGCTCGGCGTCGGCCAGCAGTTTCTTGGCCTTGCCGAGCGTAACCGGTGCGTAGCGCCCGACGCGCGCACGATCCGCATCGGCGAGCAGCCGGCGCGTTTCGGCGAGGTAGCGGTCCTTGATCGCGTCGAGTTCGGCGTCGCGGTAAAGCCCCGTCGCTTCGATGTCGCGGCGGCTGGCGCTCTTGAGATCGCCGCGTTCGAGATAACGGATCGCCTCGGCAAACCGGCGCTGTGCCTGTTGCCAGAGCTCCGGTGAGCGCGTCGGCGCCTCGGCGTTGGCGGCGTCCTGGCGGCTCTTCAGCACCTGGGCGAACTTGGTCCGAGCGAGGCGCGCCTTTTCTTCGGCCTCCCGGAAGTAGCGTGTCGCATCGGCCGCGTTGTCACGTACGTGTTCGATGTTGCGGCCGCGCTCGAGCAGCGACTCGGCGTCCTCGTATTCCTTGACGGCGCGTTCCCACGTACGCGGCGCCAGCAGGCTGGCGTCGACGGCCCCGGCGGCCGCTCTGGCGGCGTCGGCGTCCTTGAAGAAGGTCCTGCGGAGTTCGTCCTGCGCGAACCCGGCCGATGCGGCGAACAGCGCGAGGCCGAGGAGAACGAGACGACTGAAGCTGGATTTCGCAAGCATTGACTAATCCTCGAAGAACACGGTCCGGCATCCGCCCAAGCGAAGACGGACAGGGGTCGATCTTACATATGCCCGTGCCGCAATTCTGTGCGGCGTGTCGTGTAAGTCGCGGATTCGACGCGCGGGGTTCCCAATTATCGATCGGATTTTGTGATTTATGTCAAATTTTCGACGGTTGCCCCGTGCTTCCCGGGTTTTTGTGGGCTGGCTCACAGCCGACGGCGCCGGGCGGGCGTAGTCTGGGCCCATGTCAGCCAAGTACTACACGCAGTTCGTCCTGACCGACGTCGAGTATCTCGGCGGCAATGAATTCTGCGGGGTCGTGGAACTGAACCAGCCGACGGCACGGGATTCCGACCGGCGCGACATCGAAGCAATACTGGCTCGCAATTTCGACCTGGCGCAGAGCGCCGTCCGCCTGGTGAGCTGGTCGAGATTGCACTAGGCACTCCGCTGGCGTCGTCATTGATTTCCCCCTGACTGTCCCGGCGTCGGCCGGGATTTTTTATGCCGCGACAAAACCGCGCGAGCGGTGTCGGACAACGCCGTCGGCATCCGGCCGTAGATGGCACTACCGCCTTGTGAGAGAATCCCTGCCCCTATGAAGAAGCCC
>JAKSCZ010000645.1 GCA_022360335.1 Pseudomonadota bacterium | reverse complement strand
CGGTTCCTGCAGCCCGGCGATGAGCGGCCGCGATACTTCCGCGTGCCGCGCGCGAACGTCAGGCTGGACGAAAGACGGGTGGCCGTCGATGCAGCGATCCGCCTGCCCGGCGATCTCGGCCGGGGGATCGACGTCGTAGCGACGCAATTGCTGGATGTCCCCGTCGAGGAGCGCATCTGGGACGTGATCGTCGAAGCGGACGACGTCCTGCTCGCAGGATGGGCAGAGCTGGTTCCCGCGGCCGCGGGCCGGCTGCTGGCGGGGAGCGGCGACGTCGACCTGTCTCTCGCACTGAACGGGCGCGGCGTCCGAAGCGCCGTTGCCGAGTTCGATCTCGAGGACGAGCTGCTGCAGTCTCGCGACGATTTCGACGTGGAGGGGCGGCTCGACTTCGACGTCGGCGACGACGGCTGGCTCATCGCCGGCGATCGCTTCCGGATCGCAACGTCCTCGCACGACTGGCCGGAGTCTTCCTGGCGTGCCGAGGCCGGTATCGACCCCGACGGCCGCATTGCCGTACTCGATCTCGTTGCGTCGTACTTCAACCTGGATGACCTGAGGCTCGTCGCGGCGTTGCTCCCTGACGAGCAGCGGGCGCGTCTCGCAGACTTCGCGCCGAGCGGGGCGGTCCGGAAACTGGTCGCGACGGTCTCGGATCTCGACGCCGATTCGCCGAAGTTCGCCGTGTCCGCGGAACTGGACGACTTCGGTTTTGCAGCGGTCGGCAAGACACCGGGTATCCGCGGATTCACCGGGCAGCTCCGCGCCGACGGTTCGGGCGGCAGACTCGAGATCGACTCGGCCGGCGTCCTCGTCGATCTGCCGCGATTCATGGACGCTGCCGTCGATATCAGTACGGCGTCGGGAACCGTGCTGTGGCGCGCCAGCGGCGATCGCATCACCGTCCTGTCCGACAGTATTCGCCTTACCAACCCGGCTCTGGACACACGGATCAACGTCGAGCTGACCCTGAATCCCGGGGGCGAATCGCCGGAGATCGATTTCGCGAGCACCTTCCGTATCGACGACGTCGGCGAAGCGAGGCGCTACATCCCGCGCAAGCTCATGAAACCGAAGCTATACGACTGGTTCCAGGGCGCGCTCGTGTCGGGCTCGATCGAGCGCGGCACCGTGAGGCTCGTCGGGCCCCTCGACGCGTTCCCGTTCGAGAACGGTGAAGGGCACCTGCTGGTCGAAGGGTCCGGACGCAACCTGCACTTCAAGTACCAGCCGCACTGGCCCGCCGCCGAGCAGGCCGACATCGAGGTAGTACTGGACAACACGCGCCTGTACACGGTGCGCAATCGTTCGATGAATGCCGGTAATCTCGCCGTCGATGCCGACGTGGAGATCGCCGACCTGCGCCAGCCGGTGCTGACGATCAAGGGGCTGGTGACCGGGACGCTCGCGACGCTTCACCGCTTCGCGCTGAACAGCCCGATCGACCGCTTCACGGGCGGCAACCTCGCCCGTATCGATGCCGGCGGCGACGCGTCCGTCCGGCTCGACCTGACGGTTCCTCTGAAACGCGCCCGGGACACGACGATCAACGGCCTGCTGCGCAGCAATAACGGCACCGTGAGCGTCGAGGGGCTCGACGCACCCGTCACCGACCTGATCGGCGAGGTCCTGATCACGCGACAGAGCATCACGGGCGATTCGATCGGGGGTCGATTCCTCGGCGAGGAAGTGAACTTCCGGATCGGCCCCGGCCGGGACCCGCGCTTCTTCGCGGTCGCCACGGCGACGGGCACGGCGACGGCGACAAGCCTCATCGAAGAGCTCGGCGTACCGCTGGAGGGCCTGATCGAGGGCGCCGCGGCTTACGAGGCCCGGATACTCTTCCCGCGTCGCCGTGAAGAATCGCCCGTTCCGTTCACGGTACGCATCGCAAGCCCCCTGCGCGGCATGTCCGTGAATCTGCCGGAGCCGGTCGGCAAGCCGGCGAACGAACCGATGTTCGTGCGGGGCGACATCCGCTTCGTACCGGGCGAAAGCCGCATCGAGAGCGAAGGTCTCGCCGACAACGGTCTGGCCTGGCAGCTCGCATTCGCGCGACGAGAGGACGAGGTCTGGGATTTCGATCGCGGCGTCGTCGTGTCGGGCGGCGGCGCGATCGAACCGGCCCAGACGCGCGGTTTGCACCTGCGGGGCAGGGTGGACGCTCTGCGTCTCGACGACTGGCTCAGCTTGTCGCGCGGGCAGTCGACGGCGGGAGCGGCGTCGAGGATCCGGTCCGCGGACCTCGTCGTCGACAACCTGTTCGCGATCGGCCAGCACCTGCAGGGACATCGCGTGCGGGTAGATCGCAGTGCGCTGGACTGGCTCGTACAGCTCGAGGGCGACGATATCGCCGGTTCCGTGTTCGTACCGTACGATTTCGGTTCGGAGCGCGCATTGGTCGTCGACATGGAGCGCCTGCGCCTGCCGGGCGACGAGGTATCGCCGAAGACCGCCACGAGGCTCGACCCCCGCGATCTGCCGCCCATCAAACTCACTGCCGGCGAGTTCGCGATCGGCGATCGATATCTCGGTGCGATCGAGGCCGACCTCGCGCGTACGGGGCGGGGCCTGGAGAGCGCGAGACTGCTGGCGAAAGACGAGACCTTCGAGGTCGTTGCAACGGGCCGCTGGGTTGCGGCCGAGGGCGAGCCGCTCGACAGTCGCACCTACTTCGCCGGGACGCTGAACAGCACGGACGTCGGCGCCACGCTGAGCCGGCTCGATTTCGCCCGGGGCGTGACCGGCGAGACGATGGGGATCGTATTCGACCTCAGCTGGGACGGCGGCCCGCGATCGCAATTCGCGGATACGCTCGACGGCAGCCTGCAGCTGCGGTTGACCAGCGGACAGCTCGAGGAAGTGGAGCCCGGCGCGGGAAGGATGCTGGGCCTGATGAGTTTCGCCGAACTGCCGCGGCGCTTGTCACTCGACTTCTCCGACGTATTCAACAAAGGGTTTCGTTACAGCAGCATCGGCGGAACGTTTTCGATCGAGGACGGCGTGGCCTCGACCTGCGACATGTCGCTCGAAGGACCGTCGGCCTTCATCGGCATGGTCGGCCAGGTCGACATTCCCGGAGAGCAGTACGGGCAGGGCGCCGTGATCAGCGCCAAGGTCGGCAACACGCTGCCTATCGTCGGTGCGGTCGTCGGCGGGCCGCCGGCCGCTGCCGCGATGCTGATATTCTCGCAGATCTTCAAGAAGCCCCTGGAACAGGTCGGGCAGGTCTTCTACAGCGTCTCCGGGCCTTTCCGGGAACCGGCGATCGAATCCGTGAGTTCGGACGAATTCGTCCGTTTCGGCGATCTCGCCGGGTGCCTGCCGGCCGAACAGCAGCAGGAGTGACATGCGCGTAGCCGCGATACAGATGAACAGCGGGGCCGACGTCGGCGCCAATCTCGAACTTGCGGCCGATCTTCTGGCACAGGCCTCGGGCGACGGCTGTGCGCTCGCGGTCTTGCCGGAGAACTTTGCGCTCATGCCCGAGCGGGGGCGCGACAAGGCGGCGCATGCCGAGATGCCCGGCAAGGGCCCGATCCAGGATTTCCTGTCGTCGACGGCCTCGCGGCAGGGCTTGTGGATCGTCGCGGGCAGCCTGCCGCTCGTTTCGCCCGATATCGACAACGGGCGCGTGTTCGGCGCGTGCCCGGTCTATGATCCGGACGGTATCGTCCGGGCCGTGTACCGCAAGATTCACCTGTTCGACGTCGATCTGGTCGAGCAGGGCGAGTCCTACCGCGAGTCGGACTCGATGTATCCCGGCGACGAACCGATTACCGTCGACACGCCGGTCGGCCGGGTCGGCCTGACGATCTGCTACGATCTGCGCTTCCCGGAGCTGTACCGGCGCCTGGTCGACGACGGTGCAACGCTGTTTACCGTGCCCGCGGCCTTCACGGCCACGACCGGCGAAGCGCACTGGCACACGCTGCTGCGCGCTCGCGCGATCGAAAACCTGGCGTACGTCATCGCACCCGGGCAGTATGGCACCCACCCGGACGAGCGCTCGACGTTCGGACACTCGTTGATCTGCGATCCCTGGGGCCGGCTGCTGGCCGAACGGGCACGAGGCAATCGCGTCGTGGCGGCGGATATCGACCCCGGCCTGCCGGCGCGTATGCGTACCGAGTTTCCGGCCTTGTCGAACCGGCGCCTCGGCTGATGACGGCGAATTGAGGACAATGCGCGGCGAACACACATCGATTGACACGGTGATGACCCGGCTCCTCGAGCCCGCCGGGCTCGGCGAGCGTCAGTTGTCGACGACGCTGGGCGCCGTCATGCGCGGGGGGGTGGACTACGCCGATCTCTATTTCCAGGTCAGCCGCCAGGAAAGCTGGACACTCGAGGACGGCATCGTCCGCGAGGCCAGCTTCAGCCTCGATCAGGGCGTGGGCGTGCGTGCCAACAGCGGGGAGAAGACGGGATTCGCGTATTCGGACGAACTGGTGCTGCCGGCCCTCGAGTCCGCGGCAGGCGCCGCGCGCGCCATCGCCAGCCACGGCCAGGAACAGCGGCTGCAGGCGTGGCATCGCAGTCATGTAACGCCGCTCTATCCCGACCTCGACCCCACGGCGAGCATCGACGACGATCAGAAGACGCAGCTGTTGCTCGAGCTCGACGCGGCGGCCCGTGCGCTCGACGAGCGCGTCGAGCAGGTGATCATCAGCATGGCGAGCAGCCAGGACCTCGTGCTCGTCG
>JAKSCZ010000126.1 GCA_022360335.1 Pseudomonadota bacterium | reverse complement strand
CTCGCGCAAGCTCGAGGCAGCGACCGGCATGTCCCTCGCAACCGCGTTCGTGCTGACGCTGTCGTCCGCCACGGCCTATCTGCTGCACCGCTACGTTCTCGTCCCGCTCGACCTCGAGTACCTGCGGACGATCGCCTTCATTCTCGTCATCGCCGTCAGCGTGCAATTCACCGAGATCATGGTGCGCCGCATGAGTCCCCTGCTCGACCGGATTCTCGGCATCTACATCCCGCTGATCGCGACCAACTGCGCCGTGCTCGGCGTCGCGCTGCTCAATGTTCAGCAGTCGAAGGGCTTCGCCCAGTCGGTGTTCTTCGGCTTCGGCGCCTCCGCCGGCTTCGCCCTCGTGCTCGTCATGTTCGCCGCGATTCGCGAGCGGCTCGAGGCGGCGGACGTCCCCTCGCCGTTTCGCGGCACGGCGATCGCCCTGACGACGGCCGGCATCATGTCCCTGGCGTTCATGGGTTTCTCCGGCATGGCGAGACCGTGACGACGGATCATGTGGGATGCCGTATTGACGATCGCCGGTCTCGCCCTCGCAGCGGGTATCGCGCTCGGCTACGCGCAGCGTCGTCTGCCGCCCGGCGAGGGCAAGCTCGTGGAGAAGGTCGATGAACTGCTGCCGCAGACGCAATGCGCCCAGTGCGGCTTCCCGGGTTGCCGCCCGTACGCGGCCGCGATCGCGGACGGGTCCGCCGAGATCAACCTGTGCCCGCCCGGCGGCGACGAAACCGTGCGCCGCCTCGCGAAGCTGCTCGGCCGCGACGCGCTGCCGCTTGCCGAGCGCGCCGCACCGGCCGTTGCGGTCATCGACGAAGCCGCGTGTATCGGTTGCTGTCACTGCCGCAACGCCTGCCCCGTCGATGCGATCGTCGGCGCCCATCAATTCATGCACACGGTCATCGAGGACGAATGCACGGGCTGCGAACTCTGCGTCGCACCCTGCCCCGTCGACTGCATCGTCATGAGGCCGACGTCGTGACTGCACCCACTTACGACCTCGGCAAGCTGCACGGCGGCCTGCGACTGCCCGGCCACAAGGACGACTCGACACGCGTGCCCGTGCGCGACGTGCCGATTCCGGCCCAGCTCGTCCTGCCGATCGAACAGCACGCCGGCGAACCGGCGCAGCCCGTCGTCGACATCGGCGATCGCGTCCTCAAGGGACAGCCTGTCGCCGAACCCGACGGCGAGATGGGCGTGCCCGTCCACGCATCGTCGTCCGGCACCGTGGTCGCGATCGAACGATGGCCCGTGTCCCGGCGTCAGGGCGGCAAAGCGCCGTGCATCGTCATCGAATGCGACGGCGACGATGAAACGTTTCCGGGCCGGAGCGCGGGCGACTACCGCAACGTGCCCCCCGCGGACCTGCTGTTGCACATTCTCGACGGCGGCATCGTCGGACTCGGCGGGGCGGTGTTTCCGACGGCGCAGAAGCTCATGCAGGCGCGTACCTCCGAAACGGAGTGCCTGATACTCAACGGCGTCGAATGCGAACCCTACATCAGTTGCGACGACATGCTGATGCGAGAACGCGCGCCGGAAATCCTCGGCGGCGCCCGGGTCCTGATGCACGCGCTGCAGGTCGATAGCTGCTTCGTCGTCGTGGAGAGCGACAAGCCGGAAGCTATCGACAGGCTCGAGGAGGCGCTGGGGGAGTTCGGCGACGACCGCATCGTATTGAAGCAGGTGCCGACGATTTACCCGTCCGGCGGCGAGGACCAGCTGGTGCAGCTCGTTATCGACCGCGAGGTGCCGAGCGGCGGCCTGCCGACCGACATCGGCTGCATCGTGCAGAACGTCGGTACCGCAGCCGCCGTGTACGACTGGATCGTCCGGGGCGAACCGCTGATCTCGCGCGTGACGACGGTGACCGGCGACGGCGTCGCCAATCCCGTCAACGTGCGCGCGCGTATCGGCACGACGATCGAAGACATCGTCAGATTCACGGGCGGCTATACCGACTGTGCGGATCACCTGATCGTCGGCGGACCGCTGACCGGAAAATCCGTGACCACCGACGAAGTGCCGGTCGTGAAGGCGAGCAATTGCATTCTCGTCGTCGCCAGGTCGTCGTACTCGCTCGGAGAGCTTCCCTGCATTCGTTGCGGCGACTGCGCCGCCGTCTGTCCGGTGCAGCTTCTGCCGCAGCAACTGTTCTGGTACGCCTGTGCCGACGACGAACAGAAGCTGCGCGACTTCGGGCTGACCGACTGCATCGAGTGCGGATGCTGCGATCTCGTCTGCCCGAGCCACATACCGCTCACGGCCGACTTTCGCAAGGCGAAAGGGCGCATCCGCGAACTGGCCGACGAGAAAGCGCGCGCCGATCGTGCCCGAAAGCGCTTCGAGGCGCGCAACGACCGGTTGGAGCGCGAGCGGCTCGAGCGCGACGCCGAGCTTGCAAGGCAAAAAGAAACGGCGAAGTCGGCCGGGGCGCAGGCGATCGCCGAAATCCTCGAGCGCAGGCGCCGCCGGGACGAGGACGAGCCGTCATGAAGTTCGAACGTCGCGAGGCCCCGTACTGGTCTGCGCGCACCAACGTCGCATCGCAAATGCTGCAGGTGCTCGCCGCGCTCGCGCCGGCCGCCGTCGCACACGTCTGGTATTTCGGACCCGGGTTCATCTTCAACCTGCTCGTTGCCGGCCTCTTTGCCGCTGCCGGGGAGGCATTCATGATGTGGGCCCGCGGGCGGCCGCCCGAGGCGGCCCTGTCGGACTACAGCGCACTCGTCACGGCCGCGCTGCTGGCCTTTACCCTGCCGTCGCTGACCCCCTGGTGGGTGACGGCGACGGGCGCCCTGTTCGGCGTCGTCGTCGCCAAACACCTGTACGGCGGCCTCGGCTTCAACGTCTTCAACCCGGCAATGGCCGGCTACGTCGTCATCCTCGTTGCGTTCCCGATGCACCTGAACCTCTGGGTCGCGCCGCGCATGGGCGACATCGACTACCAGCACCTGACGATCATCCAGACGCTCGCGTTCACGCTGACGG
>JAKSCZ010000072.1 GCA_022360335.1 Pseudomonadota bacterium | reverse complement strand
GAGACCGAGAGCAAGGAGACGCTGGACAACTTCGTCGCGGCAATGATCGCGATCGCGACGGCAGCGAAAGACGAGGGTGTCGAGTACAAGGAGGCGCCCTACACCATGCCGGTGCGGCGCCTCGACGACGTGAAAGCCGCACGGGAGCTGGACCTGCGCTACCGCCCCGAGTGACCTCCGACCGCCGTTTTATTGCGCTGACAGTCACCCGAACTCCCGGTGACAGTCACTCCAATGTGACCTGCGTATTCGCCACAAACGCCTGATTCTGTTGAAATAGAGCGTTCGGGGGAGATAAGGAATTAAGGGACAGTTACCTTATCTCCGCGGAGCTTCTGTGCTTCGATACAGTCAAAGTTCGGGGAGATAAGGTAACTGTCCCTTAATTCCTTATCTCCCCCGAACGCCAGCAGTAACCGGGAACCGCATGACATACGGCAGGATTTTCGCGGCTCTGGCCGCATTGGCGCTGGGAGTCCCGGCGATCGGGGCGGACGACACCGAGTGGACCGAGACGCTCGAGCGCATCTCGTCGGGCGTCGTGTCCATCCGGGTCGATTCGACGCGCGCGTTCGATACCGAATGGAACGCGTCGAGTCAGGCGACCGGATTCGTCGTGGACGCGAAGCGCGGCCTGATCCTGACCAACCGCCACGTCGTAACGCCCGGGCCGGTCATCGCCGAGGCCGTGTTTCGGAACAACGAGGAAGTCGCGCTGACGCCGGTCTACCGGGACCCGGTCCACGACTTCGGGTTCTTCCGCTACGACCCTGCCGATCTGAAGTACATCGAGCCGGTCGAACTGCCGCTCGCCCCGGACGCCGCCGGCATCGGCAAGGAGATTCGCGTCATCGGCAACGACGCGGGCGAGCAGCTCTCGATCCTTGCAGGGACGATCGCACGGCTCGACCGGAAAGCGCCGGACTACGGCCGCGGCAAGTACAACGACTTCAACACCTTCTACCTTCAGGCTGCATCGGGCACGTCCGGCGGTTCGTCGGGCTCGCCCGTCGTCAACATCGAAGGCGAGGTCGTCGCGCTCAACGCCGGTGCGAACAACTCGGCCGCGAGCAGCTTTTTCCTGCCGCTCGACCGGATCGAGCGAGCGCTCACGAAGCTGCGGCAGGGCGAGGCCGTCACGCGCGGCAGCCTGCAGACGACGTTTCGCAGCGAGCCGTTCGATGAACTGCGCCGTCTCGGCCTGACCGAGGAATCGGAGCAGCTCGCGCGCGGGGCGTTGCCGCAACAGACGGGCATGCTGACGGTCGAACAGGTCATTCCCGGGTCGCCGGCGTCCGGCGTTCTTGCGCCCGGCGATATTCTCATCCGCGTCAACGGTGAGCTCGTCACCGAGTTCGTGCCGCTCGGCGCCGTGCTCGACAGTCACGTCGGCAAGGACGTCGAGATACAGCTGGAACGCGGCGGGCGGCGTATCGTTGCCCGGGTCCGCGTCGACGATCTCCACGCCATCACGCCCGACGAGTATCTCGAGTTCGGCGACGCGATCGTGAACCGGCTCTCATACCAGCAGGCCCGCCACTACAATCGCGCCGCCGAAGGCGTGTACGTCGCGAACCCCGGCTACATCCTGTCGCGGGCGGCCATCCCGCGCGGCGCCGTGATCGTCGAAATCGCGGGCGAGCCGATCGGCGATCTCGACGATTTCGAAGCGGCGCTTGCCGAGCTCGCCGACGGCGAGCGCGCGCTCGTGCGCTACGTCACGATGGAGAACCCGCAGAATTCGATCGTGCGCCTGCTGGAAATGGATCGCATCTGGTTCCCGTCGCGGCGCTGCGCGCGTGACGATGCGCTCGGCGTCTGGCCGTGCCGCGACCTTGCGCCCGGGCCGGAGCCTGAGCCGCCCGAGTCGGGCAGCACGAGGCTGACGCGGTACAAGGACCCGATCGTCAACACGATCGCTCCGTCGCTCGTGGTCGTCACGTTCGACCTGCCGTACACGCTGTCCGGCGTCGCCGATCGCCACTACTACGGCACGGGGCTCATCGTCGACAAGGAGCGGGGCTACGTCCTCGTCGACCGCAACACCGTGCCCATCGCGATCGGAGACGTGACGATCACGATCGCCGGTTCGCTCGAAGTCAAGGGCAAGGTCGAGCAGTTGCACCCGCTTCACAACTACGCGATCGTTTCCTACGAGCCCTCCAGTATCGGCGATACGCCCGTGAAAGAAGCGAGGTTCGACACGAAGACCTTGCGGCCGGGCGACGAAGTCTGGGTCGTCGGCATCAAGGGCGACCATCAGCTGGTCCACCAGCAAAGCACGGTTTCGTCGGTCGATCCGCTGATACTGCCGCTGTCGCGCACGCTGCGCTTCCGTGCCTCGAATATCGAGGGTATTTCGCTGGTCAACGCGCCCGGGGACGTCGACGGCGTCCTGATCAACCGGCGCGGCGAGGTACTCGCGACCTGGTCGAGTTTCGCCGTGCAGACGGGCGGCGATACGACTCAATTCAATCGCGGCGTCGGCTCCGAGGTCGCGCAGCAGTTCGTCGAGACGGTCCGCGCCGGCAAGCCCTTCTATTCGCTGGAGGCCGAGTTCGTTTACGCGCCGCTTTTCGCCGCCCGCAAGATGGGTGTCGACGAGGAATGGGTCGAGCGACTGGAAGAGAACAACCCTGTCCGGCGGCGCGCGTTGAGTATCATGCGCCTGGTTGCAGGATCGCCCGCCTCGCAGGTGCTGAAAAACGGCGACATGGTGCTCGCCATCGACGGCGAGGTCGTGACGTCGTTCCGCGAGCTCGAGCATGCGGCGCAAAAACCCGAGGTGACGGTCACGGTATGGCGTAACGACGACGTCATGGAAATTCCGGTCAAGACCGCGAAACTCGACGGCCGGGGCATCACGCGCGCGATCGCCTGGGCCGGAGCGCTGATCCAGGATCCGCATCGGGCGATGGCGGCGCAGCGCGGCGTCTCGACCGACGGTGTCTACGTGGCCTATTTCAGCTACGGCTCACCCGCGACTCGTTACGGACTCTGGGCCGGACGGCGCGTCGTCGAGGTCAACGAGACGCCGACGCCGGACCTGGGCGCTTTCGTCGAAGCGGTAAAGGGTATCGGTCATCGCGAATCGGTGCGCCTCAAGACCAAGACCTGGAACGGGACGGCCGAGGTGATCACGCTGAAACTCGACACCCAGTACTGGCCGGCCTACGAGATCCGGCGCAGCGACGACAACGGCTGGAGGCGTTTCGATCTCGGTTCGTAGCCGCGCTCACGGCATGCCGCCGAGGCGCTCGGCGAGCGCTTCCCACGTCGTCACCGGCAACTCGCAGTGGGTGCCGAGGCAAAGGTACGCAACGGTCCCGCCGTCGACGGGCGCGCGCTCGGCGAGCGCACCGGGCAGGTCCCGCTGGCCCGACGGGATGGCAAACACGAGCCGGCGCGGCGCGTAGATTCTCGCTGCCGAATCGCGCCAGCGTGAAATCTCGTCGCCGTCGCCGCGGATGACGACGATCTCGGGATGCTCGAGGTATTCCTCGAGCGCCGTGAGCAGGCTGACGTGTCCCTGCGGGTATTCCTCCATCGCGCGCCAGGCGGCGCGCAGGGTCCGCTCGGCCGCATCGAGATAGCGTGTTTCGCCGAGCAGGAACCCGAGCCGCTGCAAAGCGTACGCGGCGATGCCGTTACCGGACGGGACGGCCTCGTCGGCCAGCGGCTTCGACCGGTGAATGAGCCGCTCGGCGTCGTCCGCCGTGAACCAGAACCCGCCGTCGTCAGGGTCCTCGAAGTGCCCGAGCAGCAGCTCGGCTATCTCGATCGCGAATGCCAGACGCTTTCCGCTCCAGCGCGCCTGCAGCAGTTCGAGCAGCGCATCGAGCAGGAACGCGTGATCGTCGAGGTAGGCCGCGAAGCGCGTTTGGCCGTCCTTGTGGCTTGCGAGCAAGCGCCCGTCCACGATCATCGTCGTCCGCAGAAACTCCAACGCGTCGCAGGCCGCGTCCACGAGGTCCGACCGCCCGAGCGCGCGCCCCGCGACCGCGAGCCCGCGGACGGCCAGTGCGTTCCAGGACGTCAGCTGTTTCTCGTCGCGCGCCGGCGGTACGCGTTTCAGCCGCCGTTCGAGAAGCGTTTTCTTCGCCGCCTCGATGACGGCGGCCTCGTCCCCGGTCACCTGCCGGCGAACGCTCAGGTGCCAGCGGCCCTCGAAATTGGCGGTGGCGTCGAGACCGAATCGCCGCGCGAAGAGCGCGTAGTCGTCACCGAGCAATTCCCGGACCTCGTCCGGGTCCCACAGGTAATAGAGGCCCTCGCGACCTTCCGAATCGGCGTCGCGTGTGGCATAGAAGCCGCCGTTATCGCCGCGCATGTCGGCCAGCATCCAGCCGGCCGTCGCGCTGGCCGCGTCGGCGAAAAGCCGATCCCCCGTCGCAATGGCGGCCTGTGCGTAGATTGCGAGCAGCGGGCCGTTGTCGTACAGCATCTTCTCGAAATGCGGTATCTGCCAGGAGCGATCGACCGAGTAGCGGTAGAAGCCGCCGCCGACGTGGTCGAACAGGCCGCCCTCGGCCATACGTGTCAGGGTCAGCGCCCCCATGAACAGGGCTTCGACGTCGGGCTCCGCGTCTTTTGCCGTTGCACGCCAGTGCCGCAGCAGGCGGTCGATCGTCGTCGGGTGCGGGAACTTCGGCGCGCCGCCGAAGCCGCCGTACTCGCGGTCGAGATTCCGCTCGAAGTGCTCGCGCGCCGCCTGCAGCGGCGTCGGGGTCAATGCATGGCCGGCGTCGACCGCCGCCGGCGCGAGCCGGTCGAACACGTCGAGCAGGCCAGCGTTCTGCTGCCGGATCTCGTCGCGTTTCGCGTCGTAGTAGGTCGCGACGTTGCTGAGCAACTCGCCGAATGCCGGCATGCCGTGGCGTGCGTCCTTCGGAAAGTAGGTGCCGCCGAAGAACGGACGCCGGTCGTCGGCATCGAGGAACATCGTCAACGGCCAGCCGCCGGAACGCCGGGTGATCAGCTGGTGCGCGGTCTGGTAGACCCTGTCGACGTCGGGGCGCTCCTCGCGATCGACCTTGACGTTGACATAGAGCGCATTCATGAGCTCGGCCGTCGCGTCGTCCTCGAACGACTCGTGCGCCATGACGTGACACCAGTGACACGCGGAGTAGCCGATCGACAGGAGCACGGGTTTGCCCGTCGTCCGGGCGAGCGCAAACGCGTCGTCGCCCCAGGGATACCAGTCCACGGGGTTGTCGGCATGCTGCTTGAGGTACGGGCTGGATTCCCGGGCGAGACGATTCGGCATAGATTCTTTATCATACCGTCTTTGCAGACCGGGCGAGCCGCACCCCATGCTGAAGTACCCCGAGATCGACCCGATCATCTTCTCGATCGGACCACTGGCCGTTCGCTGGTACGGGCTCATGTACGTCGTCGGCTTCCTGCTCGCCTGGCTGCTGGCGGCCAGGCGCTGCCGGCGCGCCGATTCGCCGATCGACCGGGCGCAGGTCGACGATCTCGTCTTCTATGCGATGCTCGGCGTCATCGTCGGCGCACGCGTCGGTTACGCGCTCGTGTACGGAACCCAGCAGTTCTTCTCGGACCCGCTGTATCTCTTCAAGATCACCGAGGGGGGCATGTCGTTTCACGGGGGCCTGGTCGGCGTCATACTCGCGATGTGGCTGTACGGCCGCAGGCTCGGCCACACGCTCTGGCGCATGACCGACTTCGTCGCACCGCTCGTGCCGCTCGGTCTCGGCTTCGGGCGCATCGGGAACTTCATCAACGGCGAACTCTGGGGCAAGCCGACGGACGTGCCCTGGGGCTTTCTCGTCGACGGCCGGGTACTGCACCCGTCGCAGCTCTACGAGTCCCTGCTGGAAGGCTTCGTGCTGTTCGCGATCCTGTGGTGGTACTCGTCGAAGCCGCGGCCGTACATGGCCGTGTCGGCGCTGTTCTTCCTGCTTTATGGCGTCTTCCGCTTCTTCGTCGAATTCTACCGCGTGCCCGATGCGCACATGGGCGACGGCGGCTACCTGGCTTTCGACTGGCTGACGACGGGCCAGTTGTTGTGCGTGCCGATGATCCTGGCGGGGGTTATCATGCTCGGCATGGCGTATCGCTCGACCGGCAGGACCTGACATGCAGCAATACCTCGACATGATGCGGCTCGTTCGCGACACGGGCGCACGCAAGGAGGATCGGACGGGAACGGGTACGCTGAGTATCTTCGGCCACCAGATGCGCTTCGACCTGTCGAGAGG
>JAKSCZ010000121.1 GCA_022360335.1 Pseudomonadota bacterium | reverse complement strand
TGCCGCCTGGGGAAGTACCCGAAAGCGGCTTCCCGGTCGTCTATGCCGCCGACGGCAATACCCAGTTTCTGACGATGGCGGAAACCGTCTCCAATGCCGCCCGCCGACCCGAGGTCGCGTCGGGCGCGATCGTCGTCGGCATCGGCTACCCCGACGGAATCGATGCGGTCGAGGAACGCGGATTCGATCTGACGCCGACGCCGGGACCGGACGACTCGCCGGTTCGCGGTGGCGGCGCCGACGTCCTGCTCGAGTTCATCCGCAGCGAGTTGCAGCCCGAGATCGCACGGCGTCACGACGTCGACGCATCACGCCGAGCCTGGTTCGGCCACTCCTTCGGCGGCCTGTTCGGGCTGTACGTGTACACGAGGCGCAACGACACCTTCGACGAGTACTTCCTCGCCAGTCCTTCGATCTGGTGGGACGATCGTGCGATCCTCGGCGACGTGTGCCGCTTCGCCAATGCGCCGGAACCCGGCGCAGCGAACGTCCATTTCACGGTCGGGCAATACGAGCAGGAAGCCGCGCACTGGATTCGCGACAAAGATGAAGCGGCGCGTACGCAGAAGATGCTGAATGCGCGCGGACAGATCAGCAATGCACGCGAGGTCGCCGCATTCCTTGCGGGAACGCCCGGACTCGGCGTGTCATTCGATCTCATCCCGGGTGAGGACCATGGCAGCGTCGTGCCGGCGAGCATTTCACGCGCCGCGCACGTCTTTCTTCGAGACGACCCCGTGAACGGCGCGGCCGCCGGCGTGGCCAGGCCCGAGTGGTGCCCGGCGCATGAAGCGCACTAGCGGCCGAAGTATTCGAGGAAACGCAGCGTCGTCAGCACGTGCGCGCGGACACCCGTTTGCAGCACCGACTCGTCGATATCGAACCGCGGCGAGTGATTCGTCGGCACGGGATCCGCGCCCGTCGGCGTCGAGCCGATGATGTAATAGATCCCGGGCACCGCCTCTTCGAAGAACGAGAAGTCTTCGGCGGCGCCGCGTAACGGCGCGTTCGAATTCACGCCGGCCTCACCCGCCGCGTCGACCAGCGCCGGCATGATCAGTTCGAGAATCTCGGGATCGTTCCCGGTCACGGCCGCGACGTCTTCGAAAGCCACGCTGCCCGTCGCGCCGTAGAGGGAGGCGAGGTTCGCGACGATGTCCTCGATCGCCGCCTTGAGTACCTGTCGGCGCTCGTTCGAATAGGTCCGGACCGTTCCCGTCAGCGTCGCCTCGCCGGGCAGGATATTGCCGCGCACGCCGGCGTTGACCGTCGCGACCGTGATCACGTTCGGTACGTCGAAGACGTCGACCCGGC
>JAKSCZ010000192.1 GCA_022360335.1 Pseudomonadota bacterium | reverse complement strand
TCCTGTTGCGAGCGCTGGTAAGCGATACGGCGTTCCTCGAAGGTCTTCGCATCCACGGCGCCGAGATCGAGGCGGATGCGCTGCCCGACGGCGACGGGCGTCCGGAACGCGAGTCCGTTCAGGTCACGCAGTCTCTGCGTCCTGACCTCGAGCCAGTCGCCGTAGTGCCCCAGCGTCTCGAGCGGCTGCACTTCGATCGTCCCGTCGTCCGCGACGCCGTAGTCGCTCGGATCGGACAGCAACGCAGTCCGGGTCGTGCCGTCCGTCGACGACGATTCGCCGCCGGCCATCGCCGCAGGTGTCATCTCCCGAACCTCGGGCGCCTGCCCGACCTCTGTAACGCTTGCGACGACGGGGGCCTCCACGGGCTCCGCGGGCTGCGGCGCGGCGGGCGCGGGCCCCGCCGCCGGCAGCCGCAGGCTCTGGCCCGCGCGGATGCGATGCCGGCTGCCGAGCTGGTTCAGCGCGACGAGCGTCGAGACCCGCGTCCCGTAGGTCTCCGCGATCTCCGACAACGTATCGCCGCGCGCGACCGTATGGCTGAGATCGGGCAGCTGTTCGTCGAACCTCGCATCGTCCGGCAAGCCTGCGATCAGCGCGGCCAGCGGATCGCTCGTCGCCGACGCGGGCAGCCGGAGTTCGTATCCCTTCGGCAGGTGCTTGCTCCCCTGCCAGACGGTCGCCTGCAAACCCGGATTGTGCCCGGCGATTCGCACGGTCGGGATGCCGAGTTCCTCGCTGAGGCGCTCGGCCGGGACATAGGCCGGCAAGGACACCGATGCGTAGTCGGCCGGCCGCTCGGGCACGACGCCCGGGAAGTACTTCTGCGGATTCCGGTCGACTTCGCGCGCCGCGAGGAACGCAACGTAGAAGTTGCGCGACGCGAACCCGAAGGTCCGTCCATCGTACTTGCGCAGTATGTCGACGTAGGCCGTGTCGCCGAAGCGGCGCATCGCCCGGCGCACGCCGGCGAGTCCGTGATTGTAGGCCGTGATCGCCATGGGCCAGTTGCCCGTCAGCGAGTAGTTGTAGGCCAGCAGCCGCCCCGCCGCGCGCGTCGCGGCGAACGGGTCGTTGCGCTCGTCGACGACATGGTCGACTCGCATGAACCGGCGGCCCGTGCTGCGCGTGAACTGCCAGATCCCCGACGCGCCGACGTGCGAGCGCGCGTCGGGATTGTACGACGACTCGACGTGCGGCAGCGCCGCGAGATCGACCGGCACGCCGAGCGCCGCGAACTCCCGATCGATGTAGTCGCGCCATCGGCCGGCGCGTTCGAGACTTTCCCGGAAGCGGTCGCGCAGGCCCCGCTGGAAGCGGATCCGGCTCGCAGCGGCCCCGAGCGTCCCGTTCGTCACACCGTCCCCCCACAAGGCGAGAATCCGTGCCTCCTCCCGACTCAGCTCGTCGCGCTTGCCGGCGGCCAGCGTCCTGAGCACGGCCCGGATTTCCTTACGCCGGGCGCCGACCTTGCGGTTGCGTTCGCGCCGCGTCGCCTTTTCGGGTATCGCCAGTGTGTCGTAAACGACCGCGAGGTTGCGGCTGTCGTGCAGCACGCCTTCATCGTTCGAGTACCCGGTGAATATCGCGATCCAGAAGTCGACGTCGGGCTCGAGTCGGGGCGGTTTCGGGAACGGATCGTCCGCCGCCGCGACGGCGCTCGCGAGGACCGTCGCGAGCAAAAATGCAAGGCGGGGGCTTGTCATTTGAAATAATTCCGGTTTCAATCGCAAATCTTTGAATAGAGCACGGAAATTCCAGGCATTTTGCCGTATTTTGCCGCCGTATGAGTGTTTTCGACCAACCGGACCGCCGCAGGATCGTCGCGAGGACGCCGGCCCTGTCGTGCCTGCTGTTCGCCGCCGGCATCGCGCTCGCGGGCGAAACGTCCGTCGAGCGTTCGGGTAACGGCGTCGACCTGCTTCAGGATACGACCGACGAGGGCGACGCCCGTTCCAGCGAAACGTCCGCGGCGGCCGAGGGTCTCGTCGAGGCGGTCTCCGCGCACGAGCACGACGTGCCGCTCGCGGATGCCGTCGACACGGCCGAAGGGCAGGCCGCTCCGCTGACGCTGCTCGGCGACGAGGTTCCACCCGGATCGTCGAAGCGCCTTTCGTGGTCCGCGACCGAACTCTTCGAAGGCGTGCCCGTCTCGACGCCGGTACTCGTCGTCAACGGCGCACAGCCGGGCCCCACGCTCTGCCTGACCGCAGCCGTGCACGGCGACGAGCTCAACGGCATCGAAATCGTACGGCGCGTGCTGCACGACGTCGATCCCGAAAGGCTCTCGGGCGCGCTGATCGGCGTGCCGATCGTCAACGTCCAGGGCTTTCGCCGCGGCTCCCGTTACCTGCCCGACCGGCGTGACCTCAACCGGTACTTCCCGGGCAACCCCGACGGCAGCGCCGCCGCGCGTATCGCCCACGCCCTGTTCTCCAGCGTCATCGCGCACTGCGACGCGCTCGTCGACCTGCACACGGGCTCGTTCGAACGGGCCAACCTGCCGCAGATTCGCGCCGACCTCAGGAACCCGGACGTCGTGACGCTGACGCTCGGCTTCGGCTCGATGGTCGTGCTGCACAGCGAGCCGACGGCCGGCACGTTGCGCCACGCGGCCACGATGGCCGGTATCCCCGCGGTAACCGTCGAGGCGGGCGGTCCGTCGCAGCTCGAACCCGCCGAAGTCAAACACGGCGCCAAAGGCATCGAGACGCTGCTCGGGACGCTCGGCATGGTCAGGAAGATGCGCCTGTGGGCCGATCCGGAACCCGTTTACTACCGCTCGTCCTGGGTGCGCGCCGACAACGGCGGCATCCTGCTCGCCAACGTCAGCCTCGGCAGTTCCGTGCGCAAGGGGGATCTTCTCGGCACGATCACGGACCCGATGAGCAACGTGAGCAGCGAAGTACGTTCGCCCCACTCGGGCCGCGTCATCGGCATGGCGCGCAATCAGGTCGTCATGCCCGGCTTCGCCGCGTTCCACGTCGGCATCCAGGCCGTGGTCGAGGAAGAAACCGCGCCCGAGCCGACGCAGGAGCCGGCTCACGGCGGTTACGTCGACGGCATGTC
This sequence comes from Pseudomonadota bacterium, assembly GCA_022360335.1. Classification (GTDB taxonomy): domain Bacteria; phylum Pseudomonadota; class Gammaproteobacteria; order Steroidobacterales; family Woeseiaceae; genus UBA1847. The sequence continues at coordinate 455 of JAKSCZ010000192.1, read as the reverse complement.
CGAGTAGAATCCGGCTACCACCGCAAGAACGACGCACGCAATGAGCGATCGCCAGCCCCTGTCGAGCTACCGGGCTCCGCGTTACTGGCCCGTGTGGATCGGCATGGGCGCGCTGCGTCTCGTGTGTTCGTTGCCGCACCGCAGCGCGCTGGCGGTCGGCCGGACGCTCGGCAGACTCGCGCACGCGCTCGGCGGCTCCCGCCGGGCCGTCGCGAGACGCAACATCGAGCTCTGCTTCCCGGACCTGAGCGCGGACGAACGCGACGCGCTGGCCTACGAGCACTTCGAGGCGCTCGGCATGGCGCTGATCGAAATGGGCGTCGGCCGCTGGGGCCGCCCCGAGCGCCTGCAGTCCCTCTCGACCCTCGTCGGCCTTCAGAACCTCCGGGATGCGCTGGCGACGGGCAGAGGGGTCATCCTGCTCAGCGCACACTTCACGACCCTCGAGATCATGG
>JAKSCZ010000291.1 GCA_022360335.1 Pseudomonadota bacterium | reverse complement strand
GTTCGCGCCCGGTTCGCCACAGTCGATGTCGGGGTCGCCCGCGCCCGCATACGCGGCCCCGGCCGCCGGGTTCGCGCGAATCCGGTCGGCGATGTCGCCCGCGAGCGTCACGGCGTGGTGACGCAGCATCGAGGTGCGGCCCGCCTGCATGCTCTGCACGTAGAGGCCGGCGATGCCCAACATGCCCACGGACATGATGATCAGGGCGATCAGCACCTCGACGAGCGAAAAGCCTCTGGATGTCTCGATAGTCGTCATCGCGATTCCTTTACGGACAGGTCTTGCCCATTTCACCGAGCGCGTCATCGACGAGCTTTTTGTCGCGGAAGATCGTGGCGCGCCCGAGCGGCGTCGCGACGAGCAGGCGCGCGGCCGAGCTGCCGCCGGCCGCCGTCGCGCTGCCGCGCTCGTCACACACGACGATCTGCGACACGGCAGCGTTCCCGCCCACGTTGGGCCGGCCGAGGCCCGCCGACGAGTAGGTGAAGTAGGTGGCGTCGTCCGCCACGGCCAGCGTCAGGCTGTCGTCCAGCGCGCCGTGTACGCGCAGGATCGTCTCGTCGGCGCCGGCGCGGTTCAGATCGGGTTCCATGTCGGCGAAGACGATGAATCCCTGCTCCCAGGCGCCGCCGCAGTTGTTGCCGTCGGCGCTCGCGCAGACCGTGATATTGGTCTTGGCGCGAGAGGACTCGCTGCGGGCCAGGTGCAAGGCGGAGTGCAGGTCGTTCGCCGCGCCCGTAATGCGGCTGTTCTGCGTGAACGCCTGTAGGTTGGGGACGCTGAGCGCCAGGACGACGCCGACGACCAGTACCGTGATGAGCAGCTCGTACAGCGTGAAGCCCGCTTGGGTTCTCTTGTGCATGCGCGCCACTATAAGGTCTCGTGCGGCCCGGGTTTCGACTACCCGACAGGCGGCGTTTCCGCCCCGACAAACGGTCGTTTCCCATGCGTGCGGCTTGACTTAATCCGCGCACGAATACGGGCGGCCGTCGCGCCTTTCGGCGGCGACCCTGGGCCTTCCCGTGAAGCTGACGACGAGCGCTCTCGGCGCGACCCGGCCGCGGGCGTCGCAGACGACCAGCGTCCCGTTCGTCGCCCGTTTGAGGGTCGAGCGCAACGAATAACTGCGCCGGTTCGAGCTAATCCGGATCCGGTCGGCGACGGCGTGCGTCAGGATGATCGTCTCACCCGGATCGACGGCGGCCGGCACGTCGCGATCGGCGTTGCGGAACACGATCCAGCCGGCCGACCAGTCCGTCGTGGCGAGGCAGTCCCGGCCATCGGCGCTCGGGCAGAGTGTGACGACCCGGCGGTGCACGATCGACTCCTTTCGCGCCAGGTGTATGGCATGAGAAAGTGAATTTATTTCAACAACTTGCCGATTCCTTGCCAGTACGGCGGAGAAGCCCGGCACGCCCACCGAGACGAGAACCGCGACGAGCACGACCGTCATCAGCAGCTCGTAGAGCGTGAAACCTCGCAGTGCCTGGCGCATCGATCGGAACCTCCTTGTCCTTTGCCCAGTCTGCCCATCGGAAGTGCGGCCGATCGACCGCCATATCTCGGTCGTTCGTACGCTTAGCCGGGGCGAAGCTGTCACCACGCGACGATTGTCGTGATAACCTCTCGGGAATCGGAGCTGGTGCAAAAGGAGCGTTTGATGCAACGCGCCCAGATCATCGTCGAATTCGACAACTGCGGCATATTCCCGACGCCGCAACGCATTGAAATCGCACAAATTCTTCTAAAAGAACCCCAGCATCTTTCCGCCGAACAGGTTATCGAACGGCTGCGCTCGAAGGGCAGCGGCGTGTCGAAAGCGACGGTCTACAACACCCTGAACCTGTTCACCGAGCGCGGGCTCGTCAACGAGTGCGTCGTCGACCCGGAGCGCCGCTTCTACGATTCCAATACCGATGCGCATCACCATTTCTACAACCTCGACACCGGCGAGCTGATCGACATTCCGCAAGACGAGATCGCATTTGCCGAGCTGCCGGACCTCGGCGGGGAAGGGCGGATCGAGCGTGTCGAGGTGCTGATCAAGGTCCGCGGCAAGACCGGCGAAAGCTGAGCCGGCCCCTTTAAGTCGGGCGGTTCCGCGGCTATACTGCGCGCCGCCTTCCCGAGTGCCGATATAGCTCAGTTGGTAGAGCAACGCATTCGTAATGCGTGG
>JAKSCZ010000053.1 GCA_022360335.1 Pseudomonadota bacterium | reverse complement strand
GGACAAGCTCCGGCGCACGACCCATTCCCGTGACTACGTGGACAGCATCCTCTCGGGCATGAACGAGGCGATCATCGTCACGACCGACGACGGGCAGATCGAACGCATCAATACGGCGACGACGCACCTTCTGGGATACGAGCTCGAAGACCTCGAGGGTACGTCCATCGATTTTCTCATCGACGCCAAGAAGACTCGTTCGCTGGCCGGCGACGCGCCGTCGGGGCTGCCGAAAGAAGCCGTTTTCCAGAGCAAGTACGGTGAATCGATTCCGGTCTCATACACCTGCTCGGTCGTACAGAGCGACGGCGACGGGACCAGCAACCGGATTTACGCTGCGCAGAACATCACCGAGCGACGCCGGGCCGAAAAGCGTATTCGCTACCTCGCACGCATCGATGCGCTGACCAAGATTCCCAACCGAATGCAGTTCCAGCACTTGCTGCAGCGCGGTATCGCCCGCGCCCGGCGGGCAGGCAGGCCGTTGTGCCTTTTCTATATCGACATCGATCACTTCAAAGAGATCAACGACACGTTCGGGCACCTCGCCGGCGATACGACGCTCGAGACCGTTGCCGAGCGCCTGAGCGCCGCCTTGCCGGAGCGGTCCGTCATCGGCCGACTCGCCGGCGACGAGTTCGCGGTCATCATCGACAATCTCGGCCCGGACAGCGGCACCGATCACGCGACGAGCACGCTCGCGCAGAAATTGCTCAATCGCCTCGCCGATCCGTTCTTCGTCCAGGGTCACGAAGTCTTCATGACCGCCAGCCTGGGCATCGCGTACTACCCGAAGGACGCGCCCAACGTGATCGACCTGATCCGCAATGCCGACGCCGCGCTGTACTGCGCCAAGAAAGCCGGGGGCAACGTCTTCGAAGTGTACGAGCCCGCCATGAACGAGGCTTCGGTGGAACGCCTGATGACCAAGAGCAAGCTCAAACGCGCGTTCGAGCGCGACGAGCTGCTCGTTCACTACCAGCCCAAATACAACCTGGAGACGGGCGAGGTATTCGGCGCCGAGGCGCTCGTGCGCTGGGAGCTGCCCGAACGCGGCATGATCCTGCCGTCCGATTTCATACCGATCGCCGAAGAGACGAGCCTGATCATCGAGATCGGCGAATGGGTGCTCGACAAGGTGTGCGAGGACTTCCGCTTCTGGCAGCACAGCACGGGATCGCCCGGCCGCGTCTCCGTGAATCTGTCGCTCAAGCAACTCCGGCAACCGAACTTCATCTCGCGTATCGGCTCGATCATGCGCAGCCACGAGATATCTCCAACGTCGCTGGAACTCGAGATCACGGAAACGACACTCATGGAAAACCCGGATCGCACGATCAAGCTGCTCGATCAGCTTTACGGTCTCGGGCTCCACCTCGCCATCGACGATTTCGGCACGGGCTATTCATCGCTGAGCGCGTTGCAGCAGTTCCCGATCAGCACGCTGAAGATCGACAAGTCGTTCGTGCGGGACATCGTGGTCAGCGCCGACGACGCGACGATCGTC
>JAKSCZ010000282.1 GCA_022360335.1 Pseudomonadota bacterium | reverse complement strand
CGGCTGCACGATCAGGCCCGTGAGCGGTGCGGCGATCCACAGGACGGCCACCTCGTCCATCTCGGCGCCGAGCGTTCGGAAGATGCGGCTGACGTTGGCGTTCTGGAGCGCGAAGCCCATCTGGATGCCGAGGAAGCCGAAACACATGTTCCAGATTTGCCAGAAGCTCAGTAGCGGTTTTTGTTTCATTCCTGGTCTGCCTCTTGCTGCTGCCTGAGCCGGCTCGCCGGGCTGCGGGGAAAGGCGGTCGGACATTCGGTCGATTGTATCAATTCGTTGATTTTCAACGGGCTTCCTGCAAACGTATTCATCCCCGGGATGGCCGCCGAATGCTTAGTATTCTAAGCAACAACGAGGGGAAACGATGATCAGAAACATCCTCTGCGCGGCCGTGCTCCCGGCGCTCGCGGCCTGCGCTTCCGACGATCCCGCGGCGGTCGCCGGAGACCGCATCGGGCGTGTCGAACCGCCGTTCTGGTGGACGGGTTTCGCCCATACGGAACTGCAGCTGCTGGTCCGGGGCGACGACATCGCCGGTTACGAGCCGACCGTCGATTCGCCGGGAATCCGCGTCTCCCGCGTGGTGCGCGGCGACAGCCCGAACTACCTGTTCGTGTACCTCGAGCTCAGCCGGTCGGCCGTGCCGGGATCGTTCGACCTCGTGTTTGCGGACGGAGACGACCGCATAGCCCGGACCTACGAACTGCGCGAACGCACGGCGGGTCGCGTCGGCACCTATGACGCCAGCGACGTCATCTACCTGATTACGCCCGACCGCTTCGCCAACGGCGATCCCGGCAACGACAGCGTCGAGGGCTACGCCGACGAACCCGACCGCGGTGACGACTACGGACGCCACGGCGGCGATCTCGAGGGCGTGCGCCGGCACCTCGATTACGTCGCCGACCTGGGATTCACGCAGATCTGGCTGAATCCCGTACTCGAGAACGCGATGGAGGAAAGCTCGTATCACGGCTACGCAACGACGGACTTCTACAAGGTCGATCCGCGTTTCGGCAGTAACGAGAGCTACGCCGCCTTCGTCGACGAGGCCCGCGACAAGGGCATCGGCGTCATCATGGACATGATCGCCAACCACGCCGGCAGCAATCACTGGTGGATGGCCGACCTGCCGACGAGAACCTGGATCAACGTCCCGGAAACGCGTGCCAAGTCGACGCACGCCCGCACGACGCACCAGGACCCGTACGCGTCGGAATACGACAAGGCCGCTCACGCCGACGGCTGGTTCGCGGACACGATGCCGGACCTCAACCAGCGCGACCCGCTGCTCGCCGACTACCTGATCCAGAACTCGATCTGGTGGGTCGAGTATCTCGGCTTGTCGGGTATTCGCCAGGACACCTATCCGTACCCGGACAAGCATTTCATGGCGGAGTGGACCCGGCGCATCATGCGGGAGTACCCGGACTTCAACATGGTCGGCGAGGAATGGAGCCCGAGTCCGAACGTCGTCTCGTACTGGCAGCGCGGCAAGCACAATGCCGACGGCTACGTCTCCCACCTGCCCGGCGTATTCGACTTCCCGCTGCAGATCGCGCTGCACGGGGTACTGACGTCGCAAGCGCCGCCGTGGGGCAGCATCTGGACGCCGGTCTACGAACTGCTCGGTCACGACTACCTGTACCCGGAACCGATGAATCTCGTCATCATGGCGGACAATCACGACATGAGCCGCCTGTTCACCCAGGTCGACGGCGACGAGGACCTGTGGCGCATCGCGATGGTGTTCTATGCGACGATGCGTGGCATCCCGCAAATCTACTACGGCACCGAAATCCAGATGTCGCACCCGGGCACCACCAGCCACGGCGCGATCCGGGAGGAATTCCCGGGCGGCTGGCCGGATCACGCGAAGAACGCGTTCACGGGCGAGGGCCTGAGCGACGCGGAGCGGGAGGCGCTCGACTTCACCAAGAAGCTGCTCAACTGGCGCCGACAGGCCGGCGTCGTACACGACGGCCGGCTGATGCAGTTCACGCCGATCGGCAGCGTATACGCGTACTTCCGTTACGACGAGGACGACACGGTGATGGTGGTCTTCAACCTCGGCGAGGACGGCGTGGACCTGGACCTCGCGCGTTTCGAAGAGCGCCTGCAGGGCGCAACGCGGGCGCGCGACGTCCTGAACCGAAGCACGAGAGAGCTCGGCGACGGCATCGAACTCGAGCCCCGGTCGGTTCTGCTGCTCGAGATTGCACACGAACGATAAGGAGCGATCCTTGAAACGACTGATCCCGTTGCTGGCGTTTGCGGCGAGTGCGGCCTGGGCCGACTTCGGCGAGTACGAGGGCCACGCGCTCGACGGCAATACGCTGACCGTATCGACCAGCAGGGGCGAGCTGCACCTGACCGCCGTCGACGACGCGGCATTCGAGGTCCACTACGTCGAAGCGGGCGTCAAACAGCTGCCCTCGTTTGCGCTGGCGCCCCGGACTCGCGAGTTCGCCGTAGCGACGGCCGAGACCGGCAAAACCCTTGCCGTCATGATCGACGGCCTGACGGCGATCGTCGACAAGTCGCCCGTGCGGGTCTCGTATTTCCGCGACGGGGAGCCGCTCGTGGAAGAAGAACACGGCTACTTCGCCCACGAGACCGTGCGCGGGTTCCGTTTTGCGCTCGAAGACGGCGAGAAGATCCTGGGCGGCGGCCAGCGCGTGCTCGGCATGGACCGGCGCGGCCATCGCCTGCCCCTCTACAACAAGGCGCACTACGGCTACACGACCGAGTCGGACCAGATGTACTACAGCCTCCCGGCGATCATGTCGTCCGACAAGTACATGATCGTGTTCGACAACTCGGCGAGCGGCTGGCTGGACATCGGCCACACCGAGCCCGACGTACTCGGGTTCGAGGCCGTCGCCGGGCGTACCTCGTACATCGTCGTCGCCGGCGACACCTACCCTGCGCTCATCGGGAACTACACCGACGTAACCGGCAAACAGCCCCTGCCGCCGCGCTGGGCGTTCGGCAATTTCGCCTCGCGCTTCGGCTACCGCAGCGAGCGGCAAACCCGCGACGTCGTACGACGCTTCCGGCAACAGCAAATCCCCCTGGACGCCGTCATCCTCGACATCTACTGGTTCGGCCCGGATATCCAGGGACACATGGGCAATCTCGACTGGGACCGCAATGCCTGGCCGACGCCCGAAGACATGATCGCCGACTTTGCGGCGGACGGCGTCAGGACGATCGCGATCACCGAACCGTTCGTCCTGACGACCTCGAAGCGCTGGGACGACGCCGTGGCGAACGACGTACTGGCGCGGACCCCGACGGGCGAACCCCGGCGTTTCGACTTCTACTTCGGCAACACGGGCCTCGTCGACGTCTTCGACGAGAAGTCGGCGGACTGGTTCTGGCAAGCCTACGAGAGGCTGTTCGAGCAGGGCATGGCGGCGACCTGGGGCGATCTCGGCGAACCCGAGGTGCACCCCGGCGACGCGCTGCACCGGCTGGATGGCATCGAAGTGACGGGCGACGAGATCCACAACGCCTACGGCCACGAGTGGGCCCGCATCGTGTACGAGCGCCAGGTCGAGAAATACCCCGGCATGCGTTCGCTGATCATGATGCGCTCGGGCTTCGCGGGCTCGCAGCGCTACGGCTTCGTTCCCTGGACCGGCGACGTCAGCCGCAGCTGGGGCGGACTCAAGCCGCAGGTCGAACTGTCGCTGCAGGGCGGACTCTTCGGCCTCGCCTACATGCACTCGGACCTCGGCGGCTTCGCGGGCGGCGAGGCGTTCGACAAGGAGCTGTACATCCGCTGGTTGCAGTACGGCGTCTTCCAGCCCGTCTACCGCCCGCACGCGCAGGAGCATATCCCGGCCGAGCCCGTCTTCCACGACAGGGAGACGCGCGACATCGTGCGCGATTTCATCGACCTGCGCTATCGCCTGCTGCCGTACAACTACACGCTCGCCTGGGAGAACTCGACGACCGGCATGCCGCTGATGCGGCCGGCGATGTTCGAGGAAGAATCGATACCGTGGCTGATCGACTTCACCGACGGCTACTTCTGGGGCGACGCGTTCTACGTCGCGCCCGTGACCGACCCCGGGGTCGAGACACGCCGGACGATGTTGCCACCGGGCGCCTGGTTCGACTTCTGGACCGGCGAACGCTACGAAAACGGCGGCCGGTACGTCGACATTCCGGTGACGCTCGAGACGATCCCCGTGCTCGTCCGCGCCGGTTCGTTCGTCCCGATGACGCCCGGGATACAAACGACCCGCGACTATTCGAGCAGGGAATTGACGCTGCACTACTACGCCGACGAATCGGTCCGGCACGCCTCCGGCAGGATGTACGAAGACGATGGCCGGAGCCGTACGAGCATCGACGACGGCGCGTTCGAACTCCTGGAGTTCAATGCGACGCATCGCGGCAACGCGTTGCAGGTCGGCCTCTCGAAGACCGGTGACGGTTACGAAGGGATGCCCGGGCGTCGTGACATCACGCTCGTCGTCCACAACTGGACGGCGGACGCCGGGACCGTCACGGTCGACGGCCGGGAGATTCCCGTCACGCGGCGCATGCCACGCAGCGGCGCCGGCGCAGCGGTCGACGGCGACAAGCTGACCGTGCGCTTCGACTGGCGCCGCGATACGGCGACGGTCCGGGTCAACGAGATGGCGCCGGCCGGCAAACCCGTCGTGTACCAGGTGTGGACGCGCCTGTTCGGCAACAAGACGACGACCAACGAGCCCTGGGGCACGATCGAGGAAAACGGCGTCGGCAAGTTCAGGGATTTCACCAACGAGGCCTTGCGGGGGATCCGTGAACTCGGGGTATCGCACATCTGGTTCACGGGGGTGCCGCACCACGCCGTCGTCCGCGACTACACGGCGTACGGCATCAGCAACGACGACCCGGACGTGGTCAAAGGGCGCGCCGGATCACCGTACGCCGTCAAGGACTACTACAACGTCAATCCCGACCTCGCCGTCGATCCCGCGAAACGCCTCGAGGAATTCGACGCATTGATCGAGAGGACGCACGCTGCCGGCATGAAGGTCGTCATCGACATCGTCCCGAACCACGTGGCACGCCGGTACGAGTCGATCAGTCGCCCGGACGGAGTCGAGGATTTCGGTGCCGGCGACGACACGTCGGTCGAGTGGGCGCGCGACAACAACTTCTATTACATCGTCGGCGAGGACTTCGAACTGCCCGACTTCCCCGAGCACTACGAGCCGCTCGGCGGAGAAGATCACCCGCTCGCCGACGGACACTTCGAGGAGTCCCCCGCGAAGTGGACCGGCAACGGCGCGAGCGTCGCCAAACCGGACTTCATGGACTGGTTCGAGACGGTCAAGATCAACCACGGCGTGCGGCCGGACGGCAGCTACGCGTTCGATCGCCTGCCGGACGGCGCGCGCGGGTGGAGCAACGAGGAGCACGTCGCATTCTGGGCCGACAAGGACGTACCCGACAGCTGGATCAAGTATCGACAGATCACCGAGTACTGGCTGGCGCGCGGCGTCGACGGATTCCGCTACGACATGGCCGAAATGGTGCCGGTCGAGTTCTGGAGCTACCTGAACACGAACATCCTGGCCATCGATCCCGACGCCTTCCTGCTCGCGGAGGTCTACGACCCCGACCTCTACCGGGACTACCTGCAGCTCGGTCGCATGGGCTACCTGTACGACAAGGTGGGCCTCTACGATGCCCTGAAACCGGTCATGCGGGGCGAAGCGTCGACGGACACGCTGGCGCCCGTGCACGAGAAGGTCCTCGACATCGAGGAACACATGCTGCACTTTCTCGAGAACCACGACGAGGAGCGTATCGCGAGCGCCGATTTCGTCGGCGACGGCCATCGCGGCAAACCGGGTATGGTCGTCTCGGCGCTGATCGGCCGGTCGCCGACGATGCTGTACTTCGCCCAGGACGTCGGTGAGGCAGGCGACGCAAATGACGCCAACTTCAATCGGCCGCCCAAACAGCGCACGACACAGTACGACTACTGGGGCGTGCCCGCACACCAGCGCTGGATGAACGGCGGCAGGTTCGACGGCGGCGCACTCAGCGAGCGTGAGCGGTCGCTGCGCGACTTCTACAAGCGGCTCATGAGCTTCAGCGCCACGAGCCCGGCGCTGCAGGGCGAGTACGCACACATCCCGGTCGACAACGACAGGGTATTCGCGTTCGCGAGATGGACGGACGAAGAGCAGCTCATCGTCGTCAGTAACTTCGACGCGGAAAACGCACAGGAACTCGTCATCGAGGTGCCCGGGGACATCGTTGCCGGAATGGGACTGGGGGCGGGCCGCAGGGCGCTCGAGGACCGGCTCTACGGCGGTGCCGCCAATGCGATCGTCGTCGATCACGGCACGGGCAAAACGCACGTCCGGATCGACCCGCTCGAGTCGTTCGTCTACCGCGTCGGCGGCGGGATGTTCAAGGCGCCCGACAACGCGCCCTTCATGGCCGACCTGGCAGGCTCCGGCGCGCTCGGCACACAGGTCTACTGGCACGACGTCGAGTCGGCGTTCCTCGACGAGAAGCGCAACGTCGTCGTGTGGCTGCCGCCCGGCTACGACGACGACCCGGGCAAGCGCTACAAGGTCATCTACATGACGGACGGCGAGAACCTGTTCGACCCGCGCATCGCGAGCTGGGGCGTCGACTGGGGCGTCGACGAGGCGATGATGCGTGGTGCGGCGGACGGCAGGTTCGAGCCCGCCATCGTCGTCGGCAACTGGAGCACGATGCAACGCGGACTCGAGTATTCGCCGTGGCACGAAGGGCCGGAATACGCGCGCTACCTGATCGAGGAGCTCATGCCCCGCGTCGACAAGGCATTCCGCACCAAGAAAGGTCCTGCGAATACATTCGCGATGGGATCGTCGATGGGCGGGCTGACGTCCTACATGCTCGTCAAGGAGCATCACGACGTCTTCGGCGCATGTGGCTGCGTCTCGAGTCATTTCGCCCTGTCCGAGCGCAATTACGCGGAGATGTCCGGCGGCGACGGCGCCGAGGTCGATCCCAGGCCCTACGTCGTGCGCGATATCGAGTCGGGCGCGTCAGTCTCCGGCGGCCGCTTCTTCTTCGACTACGGGACCGAGACGCTCGATTCGACCTACGAACAGGACCACGAACCCGTGCGCGCCTGGCTGCTGGAGCAGGGTCTCGTCGAAGGACGCGACTTCCGCATGGAGAAGGACGAAGGCGCCGACCACAGCGAACGCGCCTGGCGCGCCCGTCTCGGCAAGCAGCTCGAGTGGCTGCTCGGGGACTGACGTAGACGACCGCGGACCGTCGCAGGCCACCGCGCACAGGGCGAATACCGCAGCGGAAACAGACGCCGAGTCTTTACCGTTCGCGCGGACCGGCCAGCGCCTTGAGGTTGTCGCCGTGGCTCCCGAAGTTGAGGCTGCACCCCGCGAGGAACCGCGCCACGTTTTGCTCCCTGTACGGATCGCCCCTGCCCGGCTGCTCGGCGGCGAGCGGCGGAAACGCCCCGTACCCGGCGAGAAGGCAGTGCCACGACAGCGACGTGAAATGCGATTCGATGTCCTGTCTCTCGATCTCCTGCGTCAGGTCGCCCCGCCGATACCAGACGTCGAGGATGTGCCGCAACGATCCCGACAGCGCCATATTGTCCCGATTCGCCTTCCAGTACTCCGTGTCGTCGCGCGTGTTCAGCTTGTAGTGCGCGACGATGTAATCGCGGACCCGCTCGAATCGTTCATGCACTTTTGCGTTGTAGTCGTCGCGGTATTCCGCGGTAAAACCACCTTTCTCGTACCTCGCGACGAACATCTCGATCGCCTGCTGGACGAGAAGGAGCGCGGTCGCTTCCAGCGGCTCGATGAAGCCCTGGGAAAGCCCCAGCCCTATGCAGTTCTTCTCCCAGTGTTTCTCGAGCTGACCGACGTTCATCTTCAGGTGCCGGGCCGGTTCGTCGCCGTCGAGGGCGCCGAGGAAACGCCTCAGCTCCGTTTCCGCGTCGTCCGGCGAGATGAAGTCCGAGCTGTAGACGTACCCGTTGCCGAAACGATTCGTCAGAGGGATCTTCCAGCACCAGCCGTTCGACATGGCATACGAGACGGTTTCCGGCCGCGGCGATTCTTCGGCAGCCGTCGGCATCACGACCGCGGAGTCGTTGAACAGGTTCGACCTGAAGCTCTCGAATTTGACGCCGAGCGTCCGTTGCATCAGCAGCGAGGCGAAGCCGGTGCAGTCGACGAAAATGTCGGCCTCGATACGCACGCCGTTCTCGCAGACCAGTGCACCGACATTGCCGTCGGGCATCATCTCGACGTCGACGACTTTTGCCTGCACGTGCGAAACACCGCGGGAGACCGCCAGGTCCCCGAGGTACCGACCGAGCAGCCCGGCGTCGAAGTGGTAGCCGTAGCCGACGATGAACGGGAAGTTCTCCGGGGTATGCGGGCCCTTGCGCCGATCGGTGAGAACGCTGTTGATGAAGAAATCGTCGGGCTGCGTGACGACGTCCAGTCCGTGCCTTCGCGCGCGACAGTTCGTCACGAATGCCCGTTCCGTGAAATGGTCTACCTGGGAGAGAAAGGGATGGCTGTAGCTGTCGATACCCGATGCCGGGCTCCATCCTGCAAAACTGATCCCCAGCTTGTAGGTCGCGTTGCAGCGCGGCATCCAGTCGCTGTCGGCGACCTCGATCAGCCTGAAGAACCGCTCGAGGAACGGCGTCGAACCCTCGCCGACGCCGATGATGCCGATATCGGGCGACTCGACGACGCTGACCGCAACCTGCCCGGCGGTCCATCGCTTGACGAACAGGTTGGCGGCCATCCAGCCCGCGGTGCCGCCGCCGAGTATGACGATCGTTTTTGCCATCGGCGTCAGCTCGCCTTGCAGAACATCTCCAGGAACTCGTCGTGCGCCGGTATCCGGTCCATGGGCTGCATCTTCGTTTGCTGCGTCATCCTGAGCTTCTCTTCGAGTTGCTGGTCGTTGAGCGAGTCGGCCAGCGGATGATAGTCCCGGGGCATGACGCCCTGACCGAGCATGACCTGCAGCCACGACGGCTCGAGGAAGATGTCCATGTGCTCGTTGGTGATCGTGCCGGTCTCCCGGAACAACTCGATCTTGTGCGTGAGACGCTCCGGCACTTCCATTTCGCGTGTGCGCTTCCAGAAGCCGTCGTCGCGCTCGTTGAGATGATAGTGCAGGATGATGAAGTCGCGGATGTACTCGAACTCGGCGCGCGACTCCCGGTTGTACTGGTCGACCAGCTTCGGCCGAATACCGTTGTGCGGGAAGTAGGTGATCAGGCGCGTGATCGCCGTCTGGATCAGGTGAATACTGGTCGACTCGAGCGGCTCGAGAAAACCGCTCGACAGACCGACCGCCACGACGTTTCTGTTCCACTGCCTGAGCGTGCGGCCCGTGCGGAACGGGATGATCACGGGATCCGCGAGCGGCTCGGACTCGAGCTTGCTCAACAGCACGCTGCGCGCTTCGTCGTCCGAGTAGTGCTCGCTGCTGTATACGAGCCCGTTACCGTTGCGATGCTGCAACGGGATGCGCCATTGCCAACCGCCCGGGTGGGCGATGGACCGCGTGTACGGCAAAGTGGTTTCGAATCGTTCCGACGGGACGGCCATCGCGCGGTCGCAGGGCAGCCAGTGGCCCCAGTCCTCGAAATCCGTGCCGAGCGCCTGCCTGATAAGCAGGCCGCGGATGCCGGAACAATCGACGAAAAAGTCGCCCTTCACTTCGTCGCCGCTCTTCAACACGAGCGCCGTAACCTGTCCGTCTTCGGGATCGAGCCGGACGTCTTCGATCAGTCCTTCCGTTCTGCGGACGCCTTTTCTCTCGCTGTAGCGCCGCAGGTACTGCCCGTAGAGACCGGCATCGAAATGGTAGGCGTACTGCATCTCCCAGACGGGATCCTCGACCTGCAGCTTGGCGAACTTGTTCGCGGTCGCGCACAGGTAGTTCAGGTCGTAGTCCCAGATCGTGGTCTCGTTGCCCGCCTTCGCCGCACGGATCCAGAAATGCTGGAAATGGCAAAACGCCTGGCTGCGGCCGGGCGCGCCGAAGGTATGGAAATAGCCCTCGCCCGGTACGCACCAGCCGTCGAATTTGATCGCGAGCTTGATCGAGGCCTTCGTCTCGCGAATGAACTCCCGCTCGTCGAGTCCGAGCGCCGCATTCACCTTCTGGATCGGCGGGATCGTGGCCTCGCCGACGCCGATGACGCCGATGTCGTCCGACTCGACGAGTTCGATATCGATCTGGCTGCCGAGTATGCGGCTCAGCATCGCCGCCGTCATCCAGCCCGCGGTGCCGCCGCCGACGATGACTACCTTACGGATTCTGTCGTTCATTGATTCCCATTCCCTGTTGGCGTCCCGGACGACCGGCCTATTTTATCAGCCGGACCGCAGCGACAAAAAAACCCTGCCGGGACGATCCCGGCAGGGTCTTTCGGGCTAACGCCGTGCGATATTACTTGAATTTGTAATTGACGTTCAGCAGGTAGTTCGCGCCGAAGGACTGGAACTTGATGACTTCACGCGAATCGCCTGTGGTCTGCAGCGTATCCTCGTCGGTCAGGTTCTGGCCCTGCAACGAGATGTACAGGCCATCCAGCCGTTCGAAGCCGCCGAGACCGAAATCGTAGCCGATCTGCGCGTCGATGAGATCGGCGCCCTGGTCGATCGTGTCCGTCAGCGCCAGGCTCAGACCCAGGAACTCGGTCCTGAAGTCGTCGCGCTTGGTCCAGGATACGCGCGCCTGGAAGCCGCCGCGCTCGTAGTACAGCGTCGACTGGTAGGTCTCATCCGAGAGTCCGGGCACGGCCGCGCCGTCGTCCAGCTTACCGTCGTAGAACGACGCCGACGCGATCAGCCCGAGGCCTTCCAGCGGTCCGGCCAATACGCCGAACGGCAGGTTACCCTGAAGCTCGTACCCGCGCACGAAGCCCTCCAGGCCGTCTTCCCTGAATTCCACGACGCCGAGGAAGGTGGCGGGCGAGTCGAAAACGCCCGGATTGTTCGGATCTTCGGCCTGATGGAACCCCGGGATGTACAGGGAGCTGAAATCCCCGATGGTTTTCCCGTCGCGGTGCCAGTTGGTCAGGTCCTTGTAGAACCAGGTAGCGGCGACGAAGCCGTCCTCGGCGAAGTACCACTCGTAGGAAAGGTCGACCTGCTGCGCTTCCAGCGGCTTCAGTTTCGCGTTTCCTGCGGTGGCGCTCCACGGCCCGGACTCCGGATTGGCCGAGACCACGTTAGCCCAGTTGAAATTGAAGCTGACGAAGTTGTTCGGCCGCATATCGTCCATGCGCGGCCGCGTCATCGTCTTCGACATACCGAGTCGAACCATGTGGTCTTCGGCGAGTTCGAAGTTGAGATTGAGGCTCGGCAGAAGATCGGTGTAAGTGTCCCCGTCCACGACCGGAACCACGTCCACGAACCCGGTGGCGTTGTTGATCACGTTGAAGCCGGACGCTTCCTGATCGGCGTGCACGACCTGCAGACCGAGATTGCCGTTGACGGGAACGCTGCCCAGTTCGGCATCGAAGTCGAGCATCACGAAACCCGTGAGCAACTTCTCCGATATGCCCCAGGTGTCGCCGAGGCGATCCGCCTGCAACTCCTCCGCCGCCCAGGCCGTGTAGTAACCGCTCTGGTACAGGCCCAGGGCATCGTAGGCGATCATGCCGCCGCTGACGCCGAGGAAGCCCAGGTCCGTCGTACCGAGACGGTACTGCTCGGGCACCGGCTCGGCGTTCGGGAAGGTCGGCGCGGTC
The DNA here is from genome assembly GCA_022360335.1 of Pseudomonadota bacterium. GTDB lineage: Bacteria > Pseudomonadota > Gammaproteobacteria > Steroidobacterales > Woeseiaceae > UBA1847. The sequence goes on along the minus strand of JAKSCZ010000282.1, from coordinate 165 downwards.
AGGTAGAAGCCGTCGTTATTCTTGGTCTTCTCGCGATCCGAGTAGTACACCCCGGCCGTGAAGCCGCTGAAGGCGCCCCAGTCGACGGCACGGTTGAGCTCGACCCGTAGGGTCGTCAGCTCCTCGTCGAAGATCGGCTCGTTGACGAAGCCGTCCTGGGCATTG
>JAKSCZ010000343.1 GCA_022360335.1 Pseudomonadota bacterium | reverse complement strand
TCGTATCCCAGAAGGTGCGTCGTCGCCGTATTGATGCGTTCGATCTGCCCGTCGTCGGTCGTGACGATGATCGCCTCGTTCATGCCCGAGAGGATGCTGTCCACGTAGTCACGGGAATGGGTCGTGCGCCGGAGCTTGTCCCGCATTTCGTTGAATACGGCTGCGAGTGCGCCGAGTTCGTCGCCGCCCGTCGCGGGCAACGGTTCCCCGAAATCGGCGTCGCTGAAGCGTTCGGCCTGTGCCTTGAGCTGCCGGATACGCCGCGTCTGGTTCCGGCCGATCACCCAGACCACGGCGCCGCACAGCAACAGCATCGCGATCGTGCCGCCGCCTATCCACAGGTAGCTGATGCGCCGGCTTTCCTGTTCCTTCGCCTGGAGCTCGCTGGCGAAACTGTCCAGCTCGGCCTGCAGCGGCGCCCGCGCGAAAGAGCCCCACAGTCGGCCGATCTCGCCGCGCTCGCGAACGACGGGGTAGGAAAGCAATAACTGCTCGCCCAGCCAGATCGCCTCCTCGATGCCGTGCGCCTGCGGAATGTTGCCGCTTGCCCATGACCGGCCCGAGTCCAGCGTCAGTCGCAGGCCGTTGATGGACAGGTTCTCGGAAAGGGCGCGATTGAGCGCGCGATTGAGCATGGCGTCGTTACCGGCACCGACGTCGTCGGGCAGGGCCTTCGCGATGCCGTGCAAGGTGGAACGGACGCGGCGCTCGTAACTGGCCTCCGCCAGGCTGCGGTGCTCCTCGTAGCTGACGGAAACGATCTGATTCGCTAGCCAGCGGTACTGGCCATAGAACATGGACAGCATGATCGCTGCGACCACGATGCCGAGCGTCGTCGCATAGAGAAGGACCCGGGGAATTCTGCTGACGATCATGTCATCGTTGTCGGCCGGCCGAAAAACCGCGCTAGTTTAGCATTCCAGGCCCGGCGCGCCGTGGTATTTTCCGCCGCGGACCAATAAATACGGGCAGAATCGCCCGGATTCCGGCGCCGCGGCCGCTCAGCCGCCGCGGCCGCGTTTCTCGCCCCGGCCCGCGGGTCCGGGCCGGTCCGTCGTCTTCATCCTGCCCTCGACGACGGCCCCCTCGGCGACGTCGATGGCGGCGCCCGTCACGGTTCCTGCAATACGCGCAGAATCGGCGATCTCGTCCATGCCCGAGGCGATTATGTCGCCTTCGACTCGTCCCGAGACGACGACGTTGTCCGCCTTGATCGTGCCGCGCCACAGTCCGTCCCGGGCGAGAGAGACCGTGCCGTCGACGTCGCAGTCACCGTCGACCGCGCCGCAGATCCGATAGTCGCCGCCGCCCGATACGACGCCGGAAAT
>JAKSCZ010000428.1 GCA_022360335.1 Pseudomonadota bacterium | reverse complement strand
CGCTCCTGATGATCGTCGTCGGCCTGTCGCCGGCGCTGGGCACGTTTCTCGCCGGCGTCGTGCTGGCGAACAGCGAGTACCGCCACGAGCTCGAAAGCAACATCGACCCGTTCAAGGGACTGTTGCTCGGCCTGTTCTTCATCACGGTAGGCGCCGCGATCCGCTTCGACCTGCTGTTCGCGAATCTCGGCGGCGTGCTGGCGATGACGCTGGCACTGCTCGGCCTGAAGGCGCTGGTGCTGTATGCGCTGAGCCGCGTCTTCGGCATCGCGGGGTCCGACCGCTGGCTGTTCACGCTCGGTCTCGCACAGGCCGGCGAATTCGGCTTCGTGCTGCTGTCGCTGACGGTAGCCAACTCGGTGATCCCGTCCGCGCTCGCGGAGCAGTTGCTGCTGGTCGTGACGCTGTCGATGCTGCTGACGCCGCTGATGTTCATCGTCTACGACAAGGCGATCGCGCCGCGGTTCGCCTCGACCCAGAGCCGCGAGGCCGACGAGATCGAGGAACGGGGGAAGGTCATCGTCGCGGGCCACGGCCGCTTCGGCGGCATCGTCAATCGCATCCTGCTGTCCGCGGGCTTCAAGACCGTGGTTCTCGACTACCGGTCGGAGCAGCTCGAGATGCTGCGGGCGTTCGGCATCAAGGTCTACTTCGGCGACGCGATGCGGCCGGACCTGCTGCACGCGGCCGGCATCGGGGAGGCGCGCATGCTGGTCATCGCGATCGACGAGCGCGAGAACGCGACCGAACTGGTGCGCTACGTCACCGGGAAGTATCCGCAGGTCTACGTCGTCGTGCGCGCCATGGACCGGGATCACGTCTACGAGCTCTGGGCGGCCGGCGCGCGGGACATCATCCGCGACACGTTCGACAGCTCGATTCGCGCGGGGCGCTCGGCGCTCGAGGCGCTGGGCGTGCATCCCTACGACGCCGAGCGGCAGGTGCGCGGCTACGTGCTCAACGACAGGGAGCAGATGTACGAGCTGGCGTCCGTGTACGACCCGGACGTTCCGGCGCACGAGAACGCCGAGTACGTCGAGAAGACCAAGGAGTACCTGGACCGCTACGAGCAGGCGATGCTCGGCACCTGCGCCGCGTTCGCGAGCCGCCTCGACCGCGGCTGGACGCCGCCGTCGCTCGACGACCTCGAGGCGGAGATCAAGGCCGCCGAGCCCGACGATTAATACGGTGTCAGTCACCCTATTTTTAATAGGGTGACTGGCACCGTATTAAAAAAATTGGGTGACTGGCACCGTATTACTGATCAGGCATTGCCTGCGCGTGCGCGCCGGCTCCCCCATTCGAGGACCGTGACGGTCAGGGCCGGCAGCATCGTCAGCGACACGACGGCGGCGCCGAGGATGCCGAACAGCACGATGACGCCGACGCCGCGGTAGAGTTCCGTGCCCGCGCCGGGCAGGAACACGAGCGGCGAGAGCCCGCAGATCGTCGTCAGCGTCGACATCATGATGGGCCGCAAGCGCACGGCGACGGCTTCGCCGACGGCCTCGGCGGCCGAGCCCGCACCCTCTTTCATGCGGCGCATCGCGCGATCGACGATCAGGATCGGGTTGTTGACGACGGTGCCCATCAGGATCAGGAAACCGAGCATCGAGATCATGTCGAACGGCTGGCGAACCGGGTCCGGGCCGAGCGCGCCGAGCACGGCGCCGGCGCCGTTCAGCAGCGCCAGGCCGACGATGCCGCCGGCGATGCCGAGCGGGATCGTCGTCATGATCAGCAGCGGATAGCCCCAGTGCCTGAAGATGGCGACGAGCAGCAGGAAGACGATGGTCAGCGCCACGGGATAGTTGGCCGCGAGCGCCGCCCTCGTCGCATCGAGCTGGTCGCTCGCGCCCGAGATATCGACGCTCACCCCGGCCGGCAGGCCGCCGCTCTCGCGCAGGAAGCCGATGACGTCCTCGCGGACGATGCCGACCCCGGTCTCCAGCGGGATCGACGCGGGCGGGATGACGTTGAGCGTGACGGTGCGCCGGCCGTTGATGCGGCGGACCGTGCTCGTGTCCACGGTCTCGCGGATGCTCGCCATCGCCGACAGGGGCAGTATCGATCCCTGCGGCGTGTAAACGGGCAGCTGCGCGAGCTCGTCCAGGTCGAGCTTGCCGCTGTCGCTGCCGAACATGAAGATGTCGATCTTGTCGTCCTCGAGGAAGAACTCGTCGACGAATGCACCGTCGGTCAGCGCGGCGACGGCGTAACCGACGTCGCCGGCGTCCATGCCGAGTTCGGCCGTGCGCTCCCAGTCCGGCAGGACCTCGACGAGCGGCTGCGACAGCGCCAGCGACGACGGGCTGGACTGGATGCGCGGGTTGCCGAGCACGTCTTCGGCGCGGCGGTGCGCGGCCAGCGCGGCGTCGTAGATCGTCGCGAGATCCGGCCCCGAGATGTCGAGATTGATGCTGCGCGTGCCGCCGTCGTTGCTCGTGATGATCGAGCCGCGCGAGGCGAACGCGCGCATGCCGGGGTACTCCCGGTACTTGTGCGTCACGGCGTCCATCAGGTCGTCGATGTGCGCCGGGTCGACGGTTTCCGAGATGATGCGCATGCCGCCCGGGTCGACGCCGAGGTTGAGATAACGGATCGGCGGCACGTCGGTGTCGCCGTTTTCGAAGGCACGCGGGTCCGCGCCGACGAACTGCACGAAGTGGTCCTGCACGTCGAATGCGATCTCGGCCATCGTGTCGAGGTTGTAGCCGGGCGGCGCGCTCATCACCGCGAAGATTTTCGGCTCTTCGCCCTCGGGCAGGTATTCGGCGGCCGGGGTCAGCAGCAAGATCACGGTGAGACTGGCTACGACGGTCGACGCGATCGTCGCCGTGCGCCGCCGCGGCGAGGCGATCATGCGCTCGACGCCGCCGACGATACGGTCGCGCAGCGCGGCACCCGTCTCGCGCGCCTTGCTGCCGCCGAAGTCGAGCCGCGCGCTCGCCGTCGGGATCAGCGTGATCGCGACGAGCATCGAGGCGAGGATCGAGGCGGAGATCGCGATCGCGATGTCGGAGTAGAGCTGCCCGGCTTCCTCGGCGATGAACAGCACGGGCGCGAAGACGAGGATCGTCGTCGACGTCGAGGCGAGCACGGCCGGCCACACGTTGCGCACCCCCTCGACGGCCGACTCGAAGCGGGCGAGCCCGCGGCGCCTCGCGAGCTCGATGCTCTCGATGACGACGATGCCGTTGTCGAGCGTCATGCCGATCGCGAACGCCACGCCGGCCAGTGAGATCACGTTGATCGTCCGCCCGAACGCGAGCAGACCGAGGAATGCCGCGATCGTGCAGATCGGGATGCCGACGACGCCGACGGCCGTCGCGCGCCCGGACCGGAGGAACAGGTACATGACGAGCGTCGCGAACAGCGCGCCGATACCGAGGTTGGTCCACACGTTGCGAACCGAGGCCTCGACGTAGCCGGCGTCCTCGGCGTTCAGGCTCATCGTCAGGCCGGCGGGTTCGAGGACGTCGCGGCGGACCCGTTCGGCTGCATCGAGCATCGCGTACTTGGTCGCGATGACGTTCGAGCCCGTCTCCCGGCGCACGGCCAGCATGATGCTCCGCCTGCCGTCGATGAACGACAGCCTGCGGATCTCGAAGTG
>JAKSCZ010000450.1 GCA_022360335.1 Pseudomonadota bacterium | reverse complement strand
ACAGGGAAAGCGACCGACAGGATCGCCGAGATCTTTTTTCAGTCGATTGACGGGATCGGTGTCCGGTAGGAGCGGCGGTAGGAGCGGCTTCAGCCGCGATTCCTCAACCGTTCGGGCCTGAAGGCCCTCCTACGGGTTGGGTTCGGGCCTGAAGGCCCTCCTACGACCTCGGGCCCTCCTACGGTCTCCTACGAGGATTCGGCGACCATGTAATCGACGGCGTCGCGGACTTCCTGGTCGGACAGGTCGACGCGGCCGCCCTTGGGCAGCATGGGCGTCGGTGCATCGCCGTCGAAGCCGTTGATGGCGCCGTCGTACAGCGCATCGATGCCGCGCGCGATGCGCTCGCTCCACTGCGCCGCCTCGCCGACGATCGGCGCACCGCCGACGCCCGTTCCATGGCACGCGAGACAGGCCGTGTTGTAGACCTGCGGGCCGGTCATGGACGTCGCGACCGGCTCGGGTTCGGCGGCGGCTTCGACGACCGGTGCGCCGGCTTCGTGTTCCTCGCCCGGCAGGTAGACCTGGCCGACGGGACGGATGCGTTCGGCCACGGCCATCTGGTATTCGGCCGTATCGCGCGTGTAGATGCCCTGCGTGAGATCGGACATCTTCATCGCCAGCACGAGAATGGCAAGCGCGATGGCGGCGAGCACGCCGATCACGAGGGAATACATGTCGAAGAATTTCTGGTCCCTGCTCATGTGTTGCTCCGGGCTTGCGATTCGTTGCGCCTGCCGGTGGCCGACCCGGCGGTGGGCGGCGATTATATATCAAGAAAGCAGGCGGGGACGGAGCTGCGCGCTGCCCTCCAGACTTTGCAAGAACGCTAATTTATAGACTTCTAATATAATATTCCTTAATATCGGGGACGGTCATGGGCAGGGCAGCAAACAGGCTACCGGCGGCATCCGACATGCAGGAACACGCGGCGGACGCGGCGGATCTCATGAAGGCGCTCGGCAACGAGAGCCGGCTGATGATCCTGTGCATCCTGGCCGAGGGCGAACGATCGGTCGGCGACCTGAACACGATCGTGCCGCTCAGTCAGTCGGCGCTGTCGCAACAACTGGCCCGGCTTCGTCAGCAGGGGCTCGTACGCACACGGCGCGAGTCGCAGACGATCTACTCTTCGCTGGCCGACGGTCCGGCCGACCGCGTCATCAATCTGCTGCACGACATCTACTGCAAGAGGGCGGACTGCCCTTCCTGAGGATCAGCGCCAGCAAGCCGCCCAGCCGTTGCCCGCCGTGGCGCCCTGCACCCCTTTGACGCCCGTATTCGTCAGCGTCAGCGTGCCGCAGCGGTCGGTGCCCTGAACGCCTGTCGGCGCGGCGCTCAGTGAGTAGGTCGTGGCCGTGGCCGCGGCGATCGTCAAGGTATACGTCGCCTCGCCGCCGTCGACCGGGCAGGTCGCGCCGAAGACGGCAGGCGCGCCCGTGTCGCCGCCGCCGGCCGCCGCGCCCAGATAGCTGCCGGTGATGGAGAAGTGACGCTCCATCGCGTTGGCGAGGCCGACCATCGCGCCGGCGCAATCGGCGCGCCGGGCGTCCTGCACGTAGCGCGTGTAGGACGGGTAGGCCACCGCCGCGACGATCGCGATGATCGCGACGACGATCATGACTTCCAGCAGGGTCATGCCGGCCTGGCTCGTGTGCGTGTTCTGCTTCATGGTGTGCATTCCCGTCAGCGGCGACCCCGGTCGTCCGGGTAGCGGTCGGGCAACAGCCAGATCTCGGCGATGACGCGTCCGTCGCTTGCGAGCTTGTAGCCGATGCGCGCGCCGATCCTGAGATTCGTCGCCGGGACGCTGTAGGACCTCGGGGAGTGAACGACCACGCTCGACGAGATCGTGTAGGCGATGTCGTCGATGACGATCCTCTGCGCCTCGAACTGCACGGAGTCGATCGACCCCGTGCGCTGGAATCCGTTCTCCGGATAGTAATCCGGCAGATCCTGCGCCATGGCGGTTCCGGCCAACGCGAGCGCGGCCGTCAGTGCCGTCAATCGAAGTATCTGCATGGTCTTTATTCTCCTTGATCGCCGGCAACTAACGGTTCAGCTCTTCCCACGACAGACGACCCGTCCTCGGCCCGCCGATCTTGAGAATGTTGGTCGCATCGATCGTACTGGCGCCCGTCGTCTGCGTCGTCGACGTGTAGCGGATGTTGGACAGGTTGACGGGCGCCGTCGGGATGCCGATGACTTCGACGCCCGCCGCCGGTTGTCCGTCGATGGCATCGTCGGCGTCGAGCAGCGTGTCGCCGTTCAGGTCGAACGCGATCTCTCCCGGCCGGCCGCCGTTGATCCATTTCGCCACCATGAGCCATCCGGAACCGCCCGCCTGGCAGGGGTTGACGTCCGGCGCCATCGTGTTGAAGAAGACCAGATCGCCGCGAATGACCGCGTCGGTCACGATGCGTTCGCCCGAATCCGGCAGGTCCATGTACCAGCCGTTGTCGAAGGCGAAATTGATCGCATTGTCGGTCAGCGTGCGACCGACGGCCCCGCCGCCGGCGACGCCGACGTCGATGGTCTGTTCGATCAGGTCGCTGCGCGTCAGCGCCTTCTCGCCCGCATCCCAGATGCCGTAGAGCGACTGCGTGTCGGTCGTCGCGATGTCGGCCGTCGTCAGGTACCGGCCCGTGCCGAAGACGACCATCGTGTTCGGGAAGTTCTGCGAATCCGTCGGGATATCGCTGTTGCGGACGATCGCCGGCGTCGTCGTGATCGGCTGGTCGGCCGCCGCCGTGAACAGCGGCCTGGGCGTGCTGCCCTGCGAGTAGGCGACGCCCCAGTTGTTCTCGTTGGGGCCGGACAGGTCGAACGCCCACAGGTTGCCCCGCAGGTCGCCGGCGTAGGCGCGATCGGCCATGCCGTCGCCGTCCGAATCGATGACGGCCGGGGTCGACAGGCCGTTGCGGTTCGACGTCGTGCCGACGCCGGTCGAGATCTCGACGTAGTCGCCCGCCGACCAGGTTCCGTCGAGCCCCTGCTCGATGAACAGGACGAACAGCTTGGCCTGGCCGCTGCCGAGGTCGTTGTAACCGTTGCCCGTAACGACGGCCCACCGGATCGCATTGCCGCTGTCTTCCAGGGGCACGATCGACGGGCGGCTGAACGAGTGGCCGAAGTCCGCATCGTCTGTACTCGTGAACTCCCACAGGACGGTGTCTTGCGGACCGCTGCCGGTTTCGCTGACCGCCGTCGGGTCGGTGACGTCGAGGGCGAACAGGCCGCGACCGCCGGCACGCAGGCCGCCGACGAGGATCGTCTTCCAGGCCGCAACCCCGGCCGTCGTCGTCCTGACGTAGGCGTCGGCGACCGAGACCGTGAGATCGACGCCGTACTGGTGCGTGTACGACGGGTCGGTCAGGTAGTGCAGCCCGTCCGCGACGGCGGTCGAAAACAGCGATGCGGGAATGTACGCGAACGCTTCGACGCCGTTCGTCTGGGCGAAGGCGTGCAGCATCCCGTCGTTGCTGCCGACGTAGACCATGCCCGGCCGCGAGGCGGTCGCGTCGCGGAACTCGCCGTAGGTCTCGCCCGCGGTGCTCGGGAACGGCGGAACGTCCGGCCAGTCGGACTCGGCCGCGCCGACGAAGACGGGTCCCGAGTGAACGATATCGCCGAGGCGGCTGCCGCGTTCGCGGAATATCTTGGAATCGAATTCGTTCGAGTTGTGCCTGTGGTAGCAGGTTCCCGGCGAAGAAAACTCGCACGAGCGGTTGCCGCGGATGAAGGCGAGCCTCGCCTTGCCTGAAGCGACGCTGTCGCGGGCTCCGGACGGGTCCGTGCGCAGGTCCCGTTTCTGTGCCCCGGTCAGCTTTGACCACCGGAATTTTGCACCGTCGGTGCCGTTGTAGGTCAGGATGGTGCGCCTGCCGGGCCTCCCCTGGTTCGAATCCAGTTTCTCCGCGGCGGACCACCCGGGCGTGGAGCCGATGCTCCCCGTCGTCGGGTCGAGCGCATACGCGATGAGGTCGCCGCTCCATCTCTCGCTGTTGAACAGGGCGAGATAGACTTCGGAGTTCGTACTCAGGGAACCCGTGTTGAACGCGACCGAGGCCGACGATCCGATACGGCTCTGGATCGAGCGCACGGCGCCGCTCAGTCCCGCGATCAGCTGAGTCGGGTCCTGTGCGCTGTAGAACTCGCCGCGCCCGTTCCACGCGGCGTGGCGCAGGTCGTCGATGAGCGCCGCATTGGTCAGCGGCGCCGGCCACGGGAACGGACTCGTCGTGTCGGGCGGCATCGAGGTGACGCTGCCCTCGACGCCGAAGGCGACCGAGTACGTCACCATGTGCTGCGCTTCGTTCTCGTCGACGCCTCCCGGCGGCGGCGAGACGTGGTTGTCGGTTCCGGGCCGGATATCGTTCTCGTAGTACTCCATCGCGACGTCGGCCAGCGTGTTGCTGCGGTTGTCGCCGAACGGCCCGGCGGGTCCGCTGTCCCAGGCCGTGTTGTCGTCGCCGTCCGTATTGCCGAGACCGTTGAACCAGCCGTTGTAATATCCGTCGGTCATCAGGATCGTGAAGTTCTGCTGGCACTCGGCGCCCTCGGCGACGCTGACGGCCGGACAACTGCCGAACAGTCCGTTCGAGCGGCAACTCAGATACCTGCCGGCATCGTCCAGCGCGTCGCGCAGCGGCGTGTGCCCGCGCGCGCGCATCTCGTAGAGCGATTCGAGCAGCGTGTCCTTGGTCCCGGTCCGCGGGTCGTTGTTCATCGACTGGATGGCCGTGTTGACGGAGCCGTTGTCGTGCAGGGTCGCGAGGCCCATGCGCGAGTTGCCGGCGCCGGCGATGACGCGGCCGTAGGCGGCCTTGGCGACGTACTCGCGTTTGCGGTAGTAGCTGAACCAGTTGGCGAAATTCTGGATCTCTTCGGCGTAGGTGCAGGTCGGCGCCGCCGCGCAGTCATGGCGCAGGCTGCTGCCCTGGTACGTCGCGGTGCCCGGCTCGATCTCGACGAGCGTGTGTGCGTCGTTCGCATCGACCACCGAGTCCCCGTCGCTGTCCGTCCAGGTGTAATACCTGGCCGGCAGGTAGTTCGAGATCGTGAACCTGCCGAGGCCGCCGGCGCAGTAGTCCGTGCGGAAGCTCGTGCGGGCCGTGACGTTCATCGTGCCGTTGCCCGGTTCGTACGGGTTCAGCGGCGCCGCGGCCGGATTCACGTCGACGAAGAGCGAGTTGTTGTCGTCGTCGCCCGGCCAGGGCGTGTAGGTGATTGCCGGATCGTAGTACAGCCGGTTGTAGCTCGAGTTCTGGGCGCGCCAGACGCCGCCGTACGGCGGCGCGACCCCTCGCGCGGCGAGCGCCTCTTCCGTGGCGACCGTCCAGTAGTAGTCGTTGTCGGCCGCGGGCATCGCGTAGTAGTAGGTGCAGCCGAGACCCATGACGCCGTTGTCCTCTTCGGTCATCAGTCCCCAGTCCATGCTGCCGGAGTCGTCGACCATGAACAGGATATTGGGTTCGACCGGGTTCGTAAGGAACAGCGGTACGTCCGCCAGCGTGCCGGGCGCGGCCGCCGCGCTTGCCGGCGCGAGTCCGAGCGCGCCCAGCAGGGCGCTGCCGGCCGTGATTCGGAATTTTCGCAGTGAATCGTGCATAGTCCGTTCCGCCCGGTTCGCCGGTCAGAAGATTCGCCCGTATTGGGTGCGCAGGATCACCTCGGCCGAGTCGACGCTCGTCCCGGTCCCCCTGGCCGTTACCCGGAAGACCGTGACGTCGCCCGATCCCTTGTTGTCGCCGTAGCCGGACATGTTCAGCGCACCCAGAGCCCCGGTGACCGTGGTCATGTCCTTGATGAAGTACTGCGGGCGCGCGTACGTGCCGAGGTCGGTCTGCGCGACGACGTGATTCGCCGAATCGTTCCATGTCGTGTCGCCGTAGAACGCAGGCTCGGCGTCGGTGCGCCCGAACAAACCGGCATTTCCCTGGAAATCGCCGAGGCTGACGATGCTCTCGAGAAAGACCTCGGCCTCGCGCAGGGTGGACTCGGCGGCCTGGAACGCGACGTTTCGATCGTTCGTATTGCCCGCCATCTTCTCCTCGAGGATCGAGCCGCGCATGTTGCTGACCGTCAGCAGCGTGACGACGAGCAGGATCAGGAGCGCCGCGATGAGTACCGCGCCGCGCTCCCGGCGTCCGAATGAGTGTTGTGGCATTGTCGATCGCATCTTCTGGTTCCCTGTTTTACTGCCGGTTGCGGATGTTGACCGTGCTTTCGTAGACGCGCCGCATGCGCTGGTCCTGCGCGGCGATCGTATTGCCGAACACGGCATAGGACTGCGTGCCGTTGGTCACGAGCTTGTCGTGCGCGGAACGCGCGACGACCGCGATGCGGATACTGACGACGCGCTCCATGTCCGCGACCTGGTCGGCATCGACGTAGTAGTTGGGGATGCCTTCGCCCGCCGAGCCCGGCGCATCCGTGTCTTCGCCGTACAGCACCTGCAGGTCCTCGACGCCGTCGAGGAATTCCGCGCCGTTGCGAAACAGGGCCGGCTCGCCTTCGGATCCGGTGCCCACCGTGTAGGTGATCTGCTGCATGCCGAAGACGCTCGCGTCGGCGCCGTACACTTTCGACAGGCAATGGGCGCTTCCTCCCGGACAGCCGGGGTTGCTCGCGTTGTAGTTGCCCGGAGCGGTCGCCGATTCCGTGTCGTGTGCCAGGATGCCGCCGGTGCCCGGATTCGCGTTCGAGATCTGGAAGATGTCGCCGTTGGTGCAGTCGCTGACGAGGACGATGTCGCCCTGCCCGAGATCGTTGCCTGCACGTACCTTGAGATCGGCCGAGGGCTGCGGGCCGAACGGCGGCTCGACGTCGAGGCCCGTGCCGAAGCCGCCGCGCAGGATCAGGGTGTCCGGGACGCCGGAGCCGCCTTCGGTCCCGGCGATACCGCCGGCCCGGTAGTCGACGTAGCCGGCGCCGGAGGAATCGAGATGGTTGACGACGTTGGTGACGTCGCTCGCACAGCCCCAGAAGTCGGCCATACGGATGTCACGCGATACGATCTCGAGCCCCATCCTGCCGGTTTCCTGCAAGTGGGAGGTCGCCTCCTGTATGCGGTTGGACTGGCGCGATGCGACGAAGAACTGCACGACCGAGCCCGTCAGGAACAGCCCGAGCACCATCGCGATCATGACCTCGACCAGCGATATGCCCGATTGCCTCCTGTGATGGGCGACTGTGTCCACGCGAGTTTCCCCTACAGCTGAAACGTGACGGTCAGGCGTTCGACGTTCGGGGCATCGACCGTTATCCGGCCGTCGTAGTCGTTGTCCCACCAGATCTTGACGGAGAATTGCGTGCCGTTGCCGTCGCATTGTGCGTCGGCGGGACCCGTACCGTCGTCGGGCGTGCTGTCGATGCAGACGAAACCGGCGCCCATCGGCAGTGCCGCGCCGACATTGGTCAGCCAGCGCTGCATGTCGTCGCGCGCCATCTGGGAGCTGTCGCAGCCGCTCGGCGAATGGCAGGTCGACTGCGCCGCCGCCGTGTTCGGGTCGTACAGTCCCGCGTTTGCGGCGGCAACGTTGCCGCGCATTCGGTCGGCGAGGTCGTAAGCGAGCGCGCTGGCCTGCGAGCGCATCTGCGCGCCCTGGTTGTTCTTCATCGCCATTGCCTGCATGCCGGCGACGCCGACGAGGCCGATCGCCAGGATCACGGTCGAGACGAGCACCTCGATCAGCGACGCGCCCGACTGCCCGCGGCGATCGTGCGACCCGGGGAAGCGGCGCCGGCGACCCATCAGCTGCACCCCTGCCGTGAAATGTTGACGCGGCCGGCGTCGTTGATGCGAATCACACGCCCGGTTTCGCCCGAGCGGCCGTCGCAGAAGCTGATGGCGTCTCCCGTGGACGTACCGAAGCCGCGCGCATCGTAACTGAAGCGATTCGCCGCGCCGCTCGTCATGGAGACGGAACCGTT
>JAKSCZ010000394.1 GCA_022360335.1 Pseudomonadota bacterium | reverse complement strand
GGCCACACAGCCGGATTCGTCCGGAATCCCGAGCGACGCGAGATCCTTGCCGCGCAATCCGGACATCGTGCCGACGTCCTGCGGCATCCTGAGCTGCATGCAAAGATAAGCGACGTCCGCGAACGGATGCCCGAGCGTCGACAGCTCCCAGTCGAGCACCGCGACGGCGCGCGGTCGATCGTGTGCAAAAACCAGGTTGTCCAGGCGGAAGTCGCCGTGCACGAGCGCAATACGGCCGTCGTCGTCCGGGATGCACTCGCCCAGCCGGGCCATCAGGTCTTCCATGGGCTCGATACGCGCGAGCTCCGAGGCGCGATACTGAGCGCCCCAGCGATCGTACTGCCTGCGGAAGTAGTTGCCGGGCTTGCCGTAGTCCGACAATCCGGCGGCATGGACGTCGACGCCGTGCAGGTCGGCGAGCACCCGAATCGTCTCGTCGTAGATCGCCGTGCGTTCGGTCGTCCCGGCCTGCGGAATCGACGCATCCCGGAAGATGCGCCCGTCACAGAACTCCATGAGGTAGAACATCGAGCCGATGACGCCGGGGTCCGTGCAAAGGTGGTACACCCTCGCGACCGGCACGGCCGTATCCGCCAGCGCCGCGAGCACGCGGTATTCGCGGTCGACGGCATGCGCCGACTTCAACAGCCTGCCGGGCGGCTGGCGGCGTAACACGTAGACGCCGGAATCCGCCGTCACCTTGAACGTCGGATTGGATTGACCGCCCGCGAACTTCGCGGCCCGCAGCGGGCCGCGGAAACCCGGAACGTGCGCCTCCAGGTACGGCCGCAACGCCGCGACGTCGGGTTCGCCGACGGCGGACATCAGAAATGCCGGCCGTCGAGTTCGGCTGCCGTCGCGGCCGCCAGGTTGCGCCCGAGTTGCATCATGTGCACCTGGTCCGGACCGTCCGCGAGGCGCACCGCGCGTGCAACGGTATACGCCCGCGCGAGGAAGTAGTCCTGGCTGACGCCGGCGCCGCCATGAACCTGGATCGCCCGATCGATGACCTTGCACGCCATCTCCGGCGCGACGATCTTGATCATCGCGATCAGGTCCCTGGCCGCCTTGTTGCCGCCCCTGTCCATGCGCTCGGCCGCCTTCAGTGTGAGCAGTCTGGCCTGTTCGATCTCGCAGGCGGACAGTGCGATCGCCTCGCGGACCGACTGCTGCTTCGACAGCGGCCTGCCGAAGGCAACGCGCTCTTCGGCACGCACGCACAGGTGTTCGAGCGCGCGCTGGGCGAGGCCGATCAGGCGCATGCAGTGGTGGATGCGCCCGGGACCGAGGCGTCCCTGGGCGATCTCGAAGCCGCGGCCCTCGCCGAGCAACAGGTTGCGCGCCGGCACGCGGACCTCGTCGAACACGATCTCGGCGTGACCCTCGGGCGCGTCGTCGAAGCCGTAGACGGTCAGCGGCCGCAGCACTTCGACGCCGGGCGTACCGGCCGGCACGAGGATCATGGACTGCCGGCGATAGCGGTTTCCGGTGTCGCGGTCCGTCTTCCCCATGACGATGTAGACCTTGCAGCGCCTGTTACACGCGCCGCTCGACCACCACTTGCGGCCGTTGATGACGAACTCGTCGCCGTCGCGCACGATCGAGGCCCGGATGTTGGTGGCGTCGGACGAGGCGACGTCGGGCTCCGTCATGCAGAACGCAGAGCGGATTTCGCCGCGCAAGAGCGGCGTCAGCCACTCGGCCTGCTGTTCCGCCGTGCCGTACTTTGCGAGCACTTCCATGTTGCCCGTGTCCGGTGCGCTGCAGTTGAATACTTCGGATGCCCAGACGACGCGGCCCATGATCTCGGCGAGCGGCGCATACTCGAGATTCGTCAGGCCCGGGCTGAACTCGCCGTAGGCCTTCGGCAGGAACAGATTCCAGAGGCCCTGCGCCCGCGCGCGTTGCTTGAGCTCGTCGAGGATCGCGGGCGACTCCCAGCGATCGCCTTCGTCGACCTGTGCCTGAAACGCCGCCTCGTTGGGATAGATGTGCGTGTCCATGAACCCGAGCAACTGCTGCCTGAGCTCGTGGACACGGGCCGAGAATTCGAAATCCATCGGTGACTCCGGTGCCGAACGGGAGACTGTATCACCGCAGTCATGCGATGTGACCGGATCGGAGCGGGTCCTCCGCGAGTCCGCCTATTTCTTCGCGCTGAGATTGGCCTCGAGTATGTCCCGGAAGACCTTTTCCCAGCGATACTCGTCGGGCAAGGCCCGCTTGGCCAGGAATACGACCAGCAGCAGCAGGGCGACGAAAATGAAAGGTACCGTTGTGATCATGAGAACGTTCGGCCGGCGCCGGAACTTCACGGGGTCCCGACGCGTACCGTTTACCCGATCTGTATATCTTTAAGGGATACTTAGTATATACTTTATATAGGCAATATTCCAGTCGGATTCGACATAAGCGACCGGCCGGCGCGGCCGGCAGACACTGCGCCTCGCGATCGGATACGGCCGCCGTCAAGGCGCCGGCCGCCCGGCGAACGAGATGCGGAAGAACATCGAATACAGGACCGGCACGACCAGCAGGGTCAGGAAGGTCGCGAACGCCAGGCCGAAGATGATCGTAATGGCCATCGGCTTGAACATCGCGGTACCGCCCCAGAGCAGCGGCGTCATGCCGAGCACCGTCGTCGCCGTGGTCAGCAGTATGGGACGCATCCGCTGCTGGCATGCCTGCATTACGGCGTCGGCCCGGGAGCGGCGGAACTCGCGTCTCTCGATGGCGATACGGTCCAGCAGCACGATCGCATTGTTGATGATGATGCCGGACAGGGAGATCAGTCCCAGGATGGTGAAAAAGCCGAACGACGAGTTGGCGACGAGCAGGCCGATCGTCACGCCGATCAGTCCGAGCGGGATGGTCGACAGGATGATCGCGGGCCTGCGCAGCGAATTGAACTGCCCGACCAGCAGCAACAGGATCAGCATACCCGCGGTCGGCAGTTCGGCCGCGATCGACGCGTTGGCGTCACCGGATTCTTCGGTCTCGCCGCCGATTTCGAACGTGTGCCCGGCGGGCCAGCTCGCGGCGGCTTCGTCGAGCCACGGCGCGAGCACCTGCACGACTTCCGCTGCCGTGGCACCGGTAACCAGCTGCACGTTCAGCGACAGGGTGCGGTCCCGATCCCGGCGCTCGATGATGCCCGGCTCGAACGTCAGTTCGACGTCGGCGACCTGCTTCAGCGG
>JAKSCZ010000254.1 GCA_022360335.1 Pseudomonadota bacterium | reverse complement strand
CCTTGTATTCGGCCTTGCTGACGCGTTGGCCGAGTTCGGCGGCTTCAAACACAATGGCATCCGGCGGTCTCGAAGGTCGGCGGCTATTGTATCGCCTGTTGCCGCCGGTCACCCGTTTCACGGTCGATCCTCTTTATTCGCCGGCGCCGGAACGTATCGCCTGTGCCTTGTTTATACTGCGCGTTGCCGCAGTTTCACGGACATGGTTTTCGATGGGCTCACGTTCGATCGTCTTTGACGTCTTCTCGATCGATGTCGGCAAACGCGTCATCAAACGCAACGGCGAGGACGTTCACCTCGCCAAGAAGCCGTTCGACGTGCTGCTTTATCTGATCGACAGACGCGGGGAACTGGTCACCCGCGACGAGCTTCTGGCGAAATTCTGGTCCGGTGCGGACGCCTACGACGAAGCCGTTTACAGTTGTATCAGCGCCATCCGCAAGGCGCTCGGCGACCTGGGCGACGAACCCCGGTATCTCGAGACGCGCTGGCGCGAAGGTTATCGTTTCATTGGCAACGTAGATCGGACCTCCAGGCGCGCAAGAGCCCGAACGGTTGCGATCGGTACCGCCGCTGCCGCGGCTGCACTCTGGCTGGCCGTCGCCGGCGTCAACTCCGCGCGTTCGCCCGAAGCGGATGCGAGCGCGCCGATCGCCAGCCTGGCGGTCTTGCCGCTGCAAGCGCCCGACGTCGATCTCTGGCTCCGGCGGGGCCTTACCGAGGAGCTGCTTCACACGATTTCCAGCATCGAAGGCTTCCGCGTGGTCACTGTCAGCGAGACTTCGAACCTGGATGACGAGGCAATCTCACGTCTCGATGTGGATGCGCTGCTGGAGAGCACGCTGCTCGTTGCCGGCGACGAGCAAGACCTGCACCTGCGCCTCCTTCGCCGGAGTGACCGCTCGGTCGTCTGGTCGTTTCGCGGCCGTTACCGCCCGGATCAGTTGGCCGGGTCCCGGGCCGACATCGTCGCCAGCCTGGTCAACCGGCTGTCGGCGACCCTGCGAGGTGCGCCGGTCAGGGCGCCGGCCAATGCCGCAGCGTGGCGGTTGTACCTCAGTGCGCGCCACCAGTGGTCCTTGCGCACACCGCAGTCGATTCTCGCCGCCATGGATCTCTACAAGCAGGCCATCGAAGCGGACGAGAACTACGCTGACGCACACGCGGGCCTGGCGGAATCCTACGCGGTGGCGCCGCTTTGGGCGGGTGCGGATGCGACCGAGGCCTATGCCGCCGTACTCGACTCCGCGAATCGTGCGCTGGAGCTGGACCCCGATCATGCCCGGGCGCACACCGCACTGGCCGTGTACTACGCGCATCATCGATTCGACTGGGAGAAGTCCGAGTATTACTTCGCGCGGGCGCTCGATCTCGACCCGAACGACGTCACGGCTCACCAATGGAAAGCGGATGCCTATTGCTACCGGCTGTTGTTCGAAGCCTGCACACGGCACATGGCCATCGCGCGGTCGCTGGATCCCCTGTCGCCGTTCGTCGAGATGCTACAGGGCATACCGCTCAGATTCACGAAGCAGTACGTCGCGGCAGAAGAGCATTTCAGAGGCATATTGGCGCGCTACCCGAATCTCGCCCCGGCGCGTTTCCAGCTCGGCATCGTGCTGGATGCCCAGGGCCGCTACGAGGAGGCGCTGGAGCATTTCGAACGCATCTATCCCGTCTACGGACCCGCGCTGCTCGGCTCGTCGATCGCCTGGGCCAACGCCCAGCTCGGGAATCACCAGGCTGCAAGGGACATGGTCGCGGTCCTGCGGCGGCTCAATGACGAGAGTTCCCTGCCGCCCGTGATGATGGCCGGCGCCGCTTCCGTGTACGGCAGCGACCGGGAGATTCTCCACTGGCTCACCCGGGCGCGCGACGAACACGACGATTTCTTTTCCTCCGTCGCCGTCGTCCATCATTTCTTTCACCTGCACGTCCATCCCGAATTCCAGGCACTGACCGGCGAGCTCGGGATCCCCCGCGAACGTCTGCTCGCCTACCACGGCAGCCCGTCGACCCCGCCGGGCCTGCCGCCGACCGGAGAGCGTCAAATCAAGTAGTTAGCGCCGTTACCGGTCGAATCCAGAGTTTCCCCAGGGTTTGCTCGGGTGTGCCGAAACGCGGATTTCTAGGCTGCCCCCGTCGATGCGAATTGCCGGGGGAACGGCATGTCACTCAATTGGATCGCTTTTCTCGGAACGGCGTCGTTGCTGGCGCCGGTATTCGCCCATTCGGGCGAAGCACCCGCGACCGCACGGATTCCGGCCGCCTTCGTGGCCAACCACGGCCAGTTCGATGACGACGTCGTCTACGTCACATCGATACCGCCGGGGCGACTGTTCGTGGAGCGCTCCGGCGATCTGACCTACGCCTTGTCGGAGCCGGGCGATCCGGCGGGCGGGTGGGCGATTCGCGAATCGTTCGTGAACGGCGAGCCCGTGCCGGTTACCTCGCCGGAGACGAATACGATTACCGTCAACTACTTCGTCGGTGCCGCCGATCGCTGGCGCAAGAACGTGCCCGCTTACGGCCGCATCGGACTGGGTGAGGTGTGGTCGGGGATCGAGGTCGAGCTGCTGTCGCAGGGCCATAACGTGGAGAAGCGTTTCACCGTCGCGCCCGGCGCCGCCGTGGCCGATATCGAAATGGCGTTCGACGGCTTGTCGCATTCAGCCCCCCTCAGCATCTCCGAAGACGGCAAGCTCGTCGCCCGTACACCCATCGGGCGCATCGAATTCACCGCTCCGGTGGCCTGGCAGGTCGTCGAAGGCGAACGGCGACCGGTCGCAGTGAGCTACCGGGTCGACGGCGCCCGCTACGGCTTCGTGCTCGGCGCATTCGATTTCCGTTTGCCGGTCGTCATCGATCCGCTCATCGCGAGTTCGCACATGGGCGCGTCCGGTGCGAGTCCCCGATACGTCGTGCACAACGGCTTCGATGACGAAGTTTTCGTCGCCGGTCACGGCGCTTCGACCGATTTCCCGGTAACGCCGGGCGTTATCGAGGAAAACCAGCAACCGGCGTTCATCGCACGATTCTCCGACGGTCTCACGGCGCTCGAGGTCGCGACCTTCTTCGGCGGTTCGGGTACCGAGTCGATCGAGGCCCTGCACTACCGTGCCGACACTAACGAGCTCCTGATCGCGGGGTGGACGTCGTCCGACGACCTGCCCGGCGCCACCGGCGGGGCACAGAGCAACCCGTCGAATCCGGGGAGCGGCGAGTCGGACGGGTTCGTCGCATCCCTCAACCGCAGCCTGAATGCGATCAATCAGGCAAGCTATCTCGGCGGGGCGGACTGCGATGCCGTGCTGGCCGGCGCCGAGGAACTGGTCACCGATCTCGCGGTGCACCCGGCCAGCGGCGACGTTTACGTTACCGGGAAGACGTGTGCGGTGGATTTCCCGGGTGTTGCGGGCGGCGCCTATCCGGTGCAGCCGGCGCCGCCCGGGGAGGCGGCTTTCGTCTCGCGCCTCAGCGCCGATCTCGCGACCTTGCGGCAATCGACCTACTACGGCGACAGTACGGGCGGCATCGCATCGAACGCGATCGCCGTGCACCCGGTCAGCGGCGACGTCTATATCGGCGGATACGGCGCCTCCAATCTGCCCGGCACGGAGGGCGGCTTTCAACCGGCGCCGAGCGGCGCGGGCGGCGAGATATTCGTCGCCCGCTTCGCCGCGGGCCTGACGCGGCTCAGCAATGCCACTTACTACTACGGAACCACGGCGGCCGGTCCGCGCGGCTTCGCCGGCCTGCAACTTGCCGACCTGATCGTGGGCGCCAGCGGCGACGTCTTCGTGACCGGGCTTGCGCACACGAGCGATCCGCCGGGCCTGGCCGGCGGCGCGCAGACCGCCTACGGCGGCGGCGATACGGACGCTTACGTTGCGCGGCTCAATGCGGGCCTCACCGGCGTGGTTGCCGCAACGCTCTTCGGTGGCGAGGAATACGAGTACCCGGCCGCGATGGCGCAACATCCGACGACAACGGCGATATTCGTCGTCGGTGAGACCAACTCGACGATGTTGCCGGGCGTAGCGGGCGCGCTGGAGACGTTCGGAGGACGGGCCGACGGATTCGCGGTCGAGTTCGACCGTTCCCTGTCGGTGCTGAACCAGGCGACCTATCTCGGCGGATCGGGCTCCGATGCCGCGCTGGACGTCGCTGCGGGCCAGACGATCTACGTCGCCGGTACGACCAACAGCACGGACTTCCCGGGCGTCGCCGGCGGCGAGTTCCAGGACGGCGCCGGTTTCGTCACGCTCTTCGATACGCTCGGGGACGGCGTGGCGCCCGTGGCCGATCTCAACGTCTTCGTGTCGGACGATCCCGACCCGGTCGAGGAAGGATCGCTCGTCACGCTGACCGTGACCGCGCAGAATACCGGCCCGGACGACGCTACCGGTGTCGTGGTTACCTACCCGCTGCCGACCGGCGTCGCGTTCGATTCGGCCGATACGATCTGTGCGCTGTCGAACATAAGCGTGAACTGCGATGTGGGCAGTCTTGCGGGACCCACGAGTTCCGTCGAGTTCGACATCAACGTCGTGATGCCGTCCGGATTCGCGGGCACGATCGAGCACGAGGTCTCGATCGCGGGCAACGAAAACGACCCGGATGACCAGGACAACAGTTTCACGGCGCAAACCGCCGTAACGCCGTCCGGTCTCCGGATTACGGATTCGATCGGCGCGGTCGACGACCTGTCTCTGCCGTTCGGTGAAATCCGGGTCGGCGAAGGCAGCGTCGCTACCGTTACGGTACTCAATCAAAGCGGCGTGACTTCGGTCGATATTTCGATGACCGAGTTCCTGCAATCGCCGTTCTCGTTCGACGATGCCGCGGCCTGCGACGTCACGCTCGCGCCCGGCGCATCGTGCGTGTTGACCGTACGCTACCGGCCGACGGCGGCCGCCGCGATCAACGAGAACTT
>JAKSCZ010000613.1 GCA_022360335.1 Pseudomonadota bacterium | reverse complement strand
GGGCCCGTTCCCGCCTCACGTGCCGCGCGGGCTTGCCGATGACGACCGCCAGCTCGCCTTCGAAGTCGAATTGCACCGATACCCGCGGGCGCATCACGGACTCGCCGTTCGCCACGAGACTCGACGGATGCCGGGTGAACAGGACCGGGTAGTCGGGCACCTCACGACCCATTTCTTCGATGTGCGGCCGGTAGTTGACGCCGACGCACAGGATTCTCGCATTGGCGCCTGCTTTCGTCATGGTCCGGATGGTATCGTTTGCCGATCGACAACACGAGCGGGGAAGGTCATTGATCGCGCGATTCGCTATTCCACTCCTGCTGTTCGGTTCCGCATCGGCCTGGGCGGGGACGGCCCTCCACAACATCGTCGGCTACACGTCCTCGGCCGACGGTATCGTCGAGTTCGCGGTCCTCGTCATCGACGGCGACGGCCGGGTGGCGGCGATCGGCGACGAGGCGCTGCTAAGCGAGTTTCCCGGCGCGGCGCGTATCGACGGCCGAGGCCGGACCGTGCTGCCGGGGCTCGTCGATGCACACGCTCACCTGTATGGCTACGGCGCCCTCAAGACCAGCCTGGACCTGACCGGCACGCCCGGCCTCGACGACGCCGTCGCGCGCATCGCCGCCTACGCCGCCGAGAAACCGCATGCGCGATGGATCCTCGGACGCGGCTGGAACCAGGTGCTGTGGGAGAAAAGCGCGTTTCCGGCGGCGGCCGACATCGACCGCGTCGTCGCCGACCGCCCGGTCTGGCTGCGCCGCATCGACGGCCACGCGGGCTGGGCCAACAGCGCCGCAATCAGAATCGCCGGCATCGACGGCGATACTCCAGACCCGACCGGCGGCAAAATCCTGCGCGACGACGCGGGCAGCGCGACCGGCATCCTGATCGACAAGGCGATGGGACTCGTCGAGGCGCACGTGCCGGAGCCCGACAAGGCGGCGGTGCGCGATGCCTTCACGGCGGCCATCGATGCGCTGCTGGCGGAAGGAATCACCGGCGTACACGACGCGGGCATCGACGTCATGCAGGCCGGGACCTACCTGTCGATGGCCGACGACGACGCGCTGCACTTGCGCATCTACGCGATGACGGCGGGCGCGGGCGACGTGCTCGACACGATCGGCGCACCGCTCCACGCCTACGGTAACGACCGTTTCGAACTCGCGGCGGTCAAGCTGTACACGGACGGCGCGCTCGGCAGCCGTGGCGCGGCGATGCTCGAGCCCTACTCGGACGACCCGGAGAATCTCGGCCTGCCTTTCTGGACCCAGGACGAACTCGACGCAATGGTCGCCAGGGCCAACGGCATGGGCTTCCAGGTCGGAATCCATGCGATCGGCGACTACGGCAACCGCCAGGCGCTCGATGCCATCGAGAAAGCGCAGGGGGGCAGGCCCTCGCCGTTACGCAACCGGATCGAGCATGCGCAGGTCGTCGCCCTCGACGACATACCGAGATTCGCGGAGCTCGGCGTCGTCGCTTCGATGCAGGCGACTCACGCGACGAGCGACATGAACATGGCGGAGGACCGCGTCGGTCCCCGGCGGATCGAGGGCGCGTACGCCTGGCGCCGGCTGCTCGACGCCGGCGCCGTCCTCGCAAACGGTTCCGATTTCCCGGTCGAGCGGTCCAATCCGTTCCACGGTCTGTACGCGGCGGTGACGCGCCGCGGACGCGACGGCGAGCCGCCCGGCGGCTGGTACGCCGACCAGGCGCTGACGCGGGCCGAGGCGCTGCACTCGTTCACGCTCGCGGCAGCGTACGCGGCAAGGCAGGAGGACCGGCTGGGCAGCCTCGAGCCGGGCAAATGGGCCGACTTCGTCGTCGTCGACCGCGACTACTTCGCGGTTCCCGCGTCCGAGATCGACGACATCGTCGTCCTCCAGACCTGGGTCGGCGGCGAAAAGGTCTTCGACAGACGGGAAACGGCACAATGATCGTCGAACAGATCTGGACCGGCAATGCCTACCGGAATTTCAACTATCTCGTCGCCTGCCCCGAGACGGGCGATGCGCTCGCGATCGATCCGCTCGACTACGCGAAGTGCCTGAAGGCGGCCGGCGAGCGTGGCTGGAACATAAGCCAGGTACTCAATACGCACGAGCATGTCGACCACACGGGCGGCAACAGGGGCATTGTCGGGGCGACCGGCGCGAAGATCGTCGGGCACAGGGACGCCGGTCGGCGTATCCCGAACGTGGACCGCGGCGTCGGCGCGGGCGACGTCATCAGAGTGGGCAAGACCGTCGAACTCGAGTGCCTCGACACGCCGGGTCACACGATGTGCCATATCTGCCTCCTGTCGCACACCGACCGGCCGGCCCTGTTCAGCGGCGACACGCTGTTCAACGCGGGCGCCGGCAACTGCCACAACGGCGGACACCCCGAAAAACTGTACGAGACCTTCGGCTCACAGCTCGAGCGGCTCGGCGGGGACACCCTGCTGTATCCCGGACACGACTACCTGGTCAACAATCTCGGTTTCACGCTGGACCGCGAGCCGGACAACGCGACCGCGCGGCGAATGCTCGAGCGGTACCGCGACCAGGACCCGGACGACGCACTCGTCACGACGCTGGCGCAGGAGCGCGCAATGAACACGTTCTTCCGGCTGGACAGCCCGTCGGTCGTCGCGAAACTCGCCGGGGACTTCCCCGAACTGGGCGACTCGCCCGACCCGAAAGCGGTGTTCCTCAAACTGCGCGAGCTGCGCAATCGCTGGTAGACGGGCGTTCGCGGCTGAAGCCGCTCCTACCGGGTAGGAGGGCCTTCAGGCCCGAACAGCCTTCAGGCCCGAACGGGTTCGGTCGCGGCTGAAGCCGCTCCTACGCACGGGACGCTCCTACGCACGGGACGCTCCTACGCGCGGGACGCCTGCCACAGGTACAACAGCGCCTCGTAGACCTCCGCCTGGCGCGCCAGCTGCCCGTGCCAGCGCGCGCCGCGCCCTTCGAAGTATGCGTCGAGCAGGACGCCGCGCTGCCCCGCGTTCAGATCGTGATGAGCGGCGACGGTGGCGAGGTCGAAGAACGGGTCGTTGTCGCACGCGTACTCCCAGTCGAGGAACCGGGTCTGGGGCACGTTGACGATGTTGCCGGCGACGAGATCGTTGTGACAGAAGCAGAGATTCAGCGGCCGCGGCCCTGACTCGACGGTGCGCAGGCAGTCACTCACCCGCTGCGCGTCGGGGTTCGCGATGCGTCGAGCGTAGTCCCGCGCCGCGCCTGCCGCGTCGAAGGTCCTGCCGGTCAGCGGCAGCGAGTGAAGCCTGCATAGCGCAACCGCCAGCCGCTCGATGTTCCCGTCGTCCTCGAGACAATCGTCCGACCAGACGACGCCCTCGGCGTACTCCGTCAGCAACACGCGCTCGCTCGCATGAATGACGGGATTGGCGAGACCGTGCTCTGCAGCGGTCGACTGTATGCTCGCTTCTTCCGAACGCGCGTTGTAGGGTCGGCCCCTCACGCCGTCATCGATCTTGAGGACCGCTTTGCGGCCGTCTTTCTCGATTAGCCACGTGCGGTTGGTCAGCCCGCCGCCGAGCTCGTCGACCGAAGCGCCGGCCCACCCCGGAAGCGATGCGAGTACCGTTTCGGGCGTAAGGCTCACGCCGCGGCCTCCCGGTACGAGCGCGTCCAGCTGACGATGCCGAACGGGATCATGACGACGTACAGAACGAACAGGCCCGCAGTCAGCTCCAGCTCGCGCGACCAGTAGATGAATACCGAGGCAACGTCGATGACGAGCCAGTACCACCAGTTCTCGAGCACCTTGCGCGCCACCAGGAACGTCGCCCAGATTGCCGACCAGGTCGTCAGCGAATCGACGTAGGGATAGACCGCGCCGGTCCGTGTGCCGAGCAGGTAGCCGCTCGCCAGGCTTGCGACGAGGACCGCGACGATCGCGGCCGCGTGGGTCGCGGCGGGCCAGCGGACGACGGGTCTCTCGCGGCCGTCGTTGCGGCCCGAGTACCAGACGTACCAGCCGTACACCGCCATCGCGAAATAGAAGGCATTGAGCCCCGATTCCATGTAGAGCCTGGCCTCGAAGAAGAGCCGGACGTAGATCGCCGTGCTGACCCCTGCGCAGAACCAGCACCAGATGTTCTCGCGTATGGCCAGCAGCAGATACGCGATCGCCATCAGGACGGCAACGACCTCGAGCGGCGTCACGTCTTCCCGGGGTTGTTGAACATCTTCATGACGAACACGCCCTTGGGAATCGTCTCGAACGTCGCGCCGATCTCCCGACGCAGTGCATCCCAGACGTCTTCGAACTCACCGACGATCTGTGTGCTCATCGCGTTCGTCCAGATTTCGAGGTTCTCGTACGTGTTCAGACGATCGATGAGGTCCTGGATCGGCGGAATGAAGTCCGCATCGAGCGGATACAGGCTGATGTCGATTGCGACTTGCATCAGTGGAATCTCCTTTCGATCGTGACGCCGACCTGGCGCGGATCGCCGGCACGGGTGTACTGCGTTGCGGGGAAATCGGGCGGCTCGTTGCCGAAGAAAAAGCCGCGCACGGCATAGTATTCGTCGGCAAGGTTCCTGCCCCACACGGAAACGCTCCAGTTGTCGCCTTCGAAGCCGGCGCGCGCGTTCAGCAGCACGTAGGACTGCGACGTCTGGTCGTGCGACACGTCGAAATAGAACGCGTCGCGCGCCGTTACATCGACACGCGCGAACCATCCCCGGTGGCCGGTCCAGGATGCACCGCCGGCCAGCGTGTAGCGAGGCGCGTGTGCCTGGTCACGATTTTCGAGCCACGGAAACTGTTCCACATCGCCCGGGAAGCCACCGTGCAGGAGCC
>JAKSCZ010000224.1 GCA_022360335.1 Pseudomonadota bacterium | reverse complement strand
TCCTCGTACGCGCGGCTCGCGAGCGCCTCGTCGACGAACAGGTGCCGCGGCACGTTGCGAATCTGCTCCAGCACGGCCTCGTTGTTTATACCCTGGTCGCGGAGCCGCTGCACCAGCCGGTCCCGCGTGCGCGCGGACGTCATGCCGATGCCTTTGCGGACGTCGATCATCGCGCAAGCCATCGTGCGACCCCGTCCACCGCTTCGTGGCGCGTCAGATCGACCTTGAGCGGCGTCACTGCCGCAGCGCCCTGCGCGATCGCGTGAAAATCGGTGCCCTCGCCCATGTCCTGTCCTTCGCCGGCCGGACCGATCCAGTAGATCGGCCGGCCGTACGGGTCGCTGTCCGCCAGGATTTGCTCCGACTTGTGCCGGAAGCCGAGGCGCGTGGCGCAGATGCCCGCCAGCGTCTCGTAAGGTATGTCCGGGACGTTGACGTTGAGCACCATGTCCGGCGCCAGCGTCGCGCGCTCCAGCTTCTTTACGATCTCGACCGCCACCTGCGCCGCCGTGTCGAAATGGGTCAGTTTCGCGCCGACGAGCGTCTTGCCGACGAGCGACACGGCTATCGTCGGCAGCCCGAGAAAGCGGCCCTCCATCGCAGCGGCGACGGTGCCCGAGTAGATGACGTCGTCGCCGAGATTGGCGCCGTGATTGATCCCGGAGACGACGAGGTCGGGTTCCTCGTCGAGGAAGCCCGTGACCGCAAGGTGTACGCAGTCCGACGGGGTGCCGTCTACCTTGTAGCGCTTCTCCCCGTACTTCGACACGCGCAGCGGCCTCGACAGCGTCAGCGAGTTGCTCGCCGCCGAGCGGTTGCGGTCCGGCGCAACGACGATGACGTCGGCGACCTGCTCGAGAGCGTCCGTCAGCGCATTGATCCCTGTGGCCAGGTACCCGTCGTCGTTGCTTACGAGGATTCTCATAATTGGGTCGCGGGGTCTTGTCAGTCCGTGAAGACGCGCACACTATACCGGCTGTGAACGAGAAAGACATCGACGACTTCCGGCAGGCGATGCGGGGAACGAAACGGCTCGAAACCGAGCCGCGCGTACCCGAAGCCAAACGCAAACCGAAGCCCGAAGCCCGTTTCTCGAAGGCCGACGAAGAACGGGTCCTCGGCGAGAGCCTCGAGGACGACATCGACACCGTCGAGCACGGCTACGGCGCCGCCCTGCACTTTCGTCGCCCGCACGTCGGCAGGCGCACCCTGCGCAAACTGCAACGCGGCGGCTACAGCGTGCAGGCTGAGATCGACCTGCACGGCATGACCGTCGCCGAAGCCGGACCGCGGCTGGCCGACTTCATCGCCTGGAACGCGGCCCGGGGAAACCTGTGCGTACGCGTCGTCCACGGCAAGGGACACGGCTCCGGCAAGCGCGGCCCGGTGCTGAAGAACGCCGTGAATCGCTGGCTGCGCCGGTGGGATCACGTCCTGGCATTCGTCTCGACACGCCAGGTCGACGGCGGCACCGGCGCCGTCTACGTGCTGCTGCAGCGGACCTCAATCCGGTCGTCCCGTTCTGAACCGAGCGCGTAGTCGGGCGGCGTGGGCTCGTTGACGAGTTTTTCCAGGGCGCTCGACAATCCTCCCGCGGGAGGATCGGTGTACGCCGGATCGATGCCTTCGTCGATCATATCGCTCGCGCGGTAACCGCAGTCGGGTACCGCGACGCCGTCCGCGCGCACGAAGTACCAGCGGTCCGTGAAGTCCTTTGCGACCCGGAAGCCGCCCTCGTGCACGAGGGTGTGGTGCTTCGTACACAGCAGCATCAGGTTGTCGAGTGAGGTTTCGCCGCCGTTGGCCCAGTGTTCGACGTGATGGCAGTGCAGGAAGCGGCGGTTCTTGCAGCCCGGGAAGGTACAGCGGTCATGGTCCCGTGTCCGCACGGCCCGCTCGACGGACTTCGGGACGATGCGGCTCT
>JAKSCZ010000612.1 GCA_022360335.1 Pseudomonadota bacterium | reverse complement strand
CGCGACAGGTGAAATGCGATCATCTCGCGAATAGGCTGCTCATCTTCAACGATCAGTATCTTTCTTGCTGTCATGCTGGTTCCTGACGGCCTCGTGATCACCGGGACGAATCTGCAAACCATGCATTTGAGCAGCAGTATATTACAAGACTGTTAAGACCCTGTGTCCGCAGGCTTCTCCGCGACCCTGGCCCTCAGGTAGGCGGGAACGATCTCCTCCGGCGAGACGTCGAGACCGTTGCCGATGCCCGCCTGGCCGAGCGGCAACAGCCACCGGGCCCGCGGGTACAGCACGGCGCTCGTAGCCGAAAACAGGTCTTCGTTGGCGGCTGCGAGCCCCGGGTAGCGCTGCCAGCCGAAGCCGGCGGCGACGCGCTTCCCCGCCGGGGACTCGTCGAGTTCGTCGATGTGCGCCTGCGTGTGCAGGCATTCGGGGAACACGGGCACGGGCAGGCCATCCGCGCCCCGACGGTAGGCGCCGAGGTACACCTCGTTCATGTGCGCATCCTGGGCGACCGCAACCTCCCCGGCGTCGGTTTCGTCGAAGACCTGGGCCGCGACGGCCGCGAGCGACGACACGGGCACGATGCGCAGGCCCGCTGCGTGGGCAAGCCCCTGGGCGACGGACGCCGCGATGCGCATGCCGATGAAGGACCCCGGACCGTTGCCGAGCACGATGGCGTCGAGGTCCCGCAATGCCGCGCCCGCCGCCGCCATGACGTCGCGGATCATCGGCACGAGCAGTCGCGTGTGCTCGCGCGCCTGCTCTTCATGGCGTTCGGCGACGGCGCCACCGTCGCCGAACGCGACGGAGCAGGCCAAGGACGACGTGTCGACGGCGAGCAACTTCACGCGACGGCTCCCTTCTTCTCGTGGGCCGCCAGGAAGGAGGCGACCTGCTCCAGCGAATCGGTGTGCGGCATCGGTGCCAGCGCTTCGAGAAACTTGCCGCCGTAGCGCTTGCCCGCGATGCGCGGATCGCACAATACGACGACGCCGTAGTCGTTGTCGTCCCGCAGCAGTCTCCCTGCACCCTGCTTGAGGGAAAGCGCGGCTTGCGGCAACTGGTGATCCATGAAGCCGTTGCCGCCCTCCCTGCGGATGTGCTCGAGCCGGGCCATCATCAGCGGGTCCGCCGGCGATGCAAACGGCAATTTGTCGATCGCGACCACGCTGAGCGCGGGTCCTCGCACGTCGACGCCTTCCCAGAAACTGCCGGTACCGAGCAGGACGGCGTCACCCGCCTGTCGAAAACGCCGCAGCAGATCGTCCCGCGGTGCGTCGCCCTGGACGAGCAGCTTGCGGCCGCCGAGCACCGACCGGTGCGACCTGAACCATTTCCCGGCCTTGTTGAGCGCACGGTGGCTCGTGAACAGGCAGAACACGCCGCCGGCCGTCATCGCCAGCAACGGCGTCACCCGCTCGAGCACGGCGGCCGTGTGACCCGGATCGGACGGCTGCGGCAATCCCGGCGGCAGCCAGATCAGCCCGTTTTCCCGCACCCGGTAGGGGCTCGGAAACGTCAGTCCGGTCACGCCCGTGAGTCCCATGCGCGACCCGAAGTGCGAGAAGTCCTCGCCCACGGCAAGTGTCGCCGAGGTGAACACCCAGGCCTGGAGACCCGTGTCGATGAGGCCGTTCAGTTTCGACGACACGTCGAGCGGCGTCAGGTGCAGCCGCAGGCTGCGCGGATTGACCTCGAGCCAGCGCAGTCCGTCCAGGCCGTCCTCGCTCGCCAGGACAGCGAGACGCTCGCCCAGCCCGAGAAGCTGCTCGTGCAGCTTCTCGAGCTCGATCGACGCATCGCCGAGTTCCGCAACGGCGGTGTGCACGTCGTGAATCGCATGCGCCAGCCGGTCGAGTGCGTCGCGCAGGCCCGCGACCACCTCGCCGAGTTCGTATCGGCCTTCCCTGCGCGGCGCATCGGCGCGCAAGCGGCGGACCGCCGTCTGCAGCTCGTCGATGCGTCGATTGAGCTCGGGTTGCGAGAACGAGAGTGTCGCCGCGCGCAATTCCTCGAGAACGCGTTCGAATTCGCGGCTGCCGAGCGCGACGCCGAAAAACTGCACGGCCAGGTCCGGAATCTGGTGCGCCTCGTCGATGATGACGGCCTCGGCGCCCGGGAGGAACTCCACGAAGCCCTCCTCCTTCATCGCTAGGTCGGCGAGCAGCAGGTGATGATTGACGACGACGAGGTCCGCCTCCTGTGCCGCCTTGCGCGCCTTGACCACGTGACAGCCGGAGTACTCGGGACACTGCTGGCCGAGGCAATTCTCGGCCGTCGACGTCACCAGCGGCCAGACCGGCGAGTCTTCGGGCACATCGACGAGTTCGGCCTTGTCGCCGCTGCCGGTACGGTGCCGCCAGGCCCGCACCTCGCCGACGTCGTCCGCGATCGCGGCGGCGGGGTCCGTGACCTGCTCGAGCCGGTGCAGGCAGAGGTAGTTGGCCCGGCCCTTGAGCAGGGCCGTCGTGACCGGCCGTCCGACGACCTTGCCGACGAGCGGCAGGTCGCGATGATACAACTGGTCCTGCAGCGCCTTCGTGCCCGTGCTGATGATCGTCTTGCGGCCGCTCAGGAGCGCAGGGATCAGGTAGGCGAACGTCTTGCCCGTGCCGGTGCCCGCCTCGACGATCAGGCGGTCGGACGTCGCGATGGCCCCGGCGACCGCTTCGGCCATCCAGGCCTGTCCGGCACGCGGCCGGAATCCCGGCAGATGCTTCCCGAGCGGGCTGTCGGCGCCAAAATAGTCGCTCAATTCGGTCACGGCGCAAGGGTACACCGTTGCGACGGGGCGCGCGCGGCAAGAAAGCAGCGCTGCGCACGGAAAACGCCCGACCGCGCAGAAATGCCGCGTAACGCGAGAATCCGTTGCGAAAAGTCCGTATGGCAACGTTGTCAGGCGTGTTTTCCGTCATTACGGTGATGATTTCACCTGTACCCTTCGTATAATTGCGTCCCCGATCCGCCACGGCCGCAATCGGCGGCCGCCACCGCTGAGACCTCTTCGAAATGACAAGTAAACTCGAGTCGCTGCAATCCTGGGTCGACCGGATTGCAGCCCACACGCAGCCCGAAGCCGTTCACTGGTGCACCGGTTCGAAAGAAGAATACCGCGACCTGATCGAACTGATGCTGGCCCAGGGCACGCTGACCCGGCTCAATCAGGACACGCACCCCAACTGCTACCTGCACCTCTCCGACCCCAACGACGTGGCGCGCGTCGAGCACCTGACGTTCGTGTGCACCGAAAAGGAAGAAGACGCCGGCCCCAACAACCACTGGATGCCGCCGGCCGAAGCACACGAGCGGATGGACGCGCTGTTCGAAGGCTGCATGCAGGGGCGCATCATGTACGTGATCCCCTACTGCATGGGTCCGATCGACTCGAAATACTCGCGCTGCGGCGTCGAAATCACCGACAGCCCGTACGTCGCCGCCAACATGAAGCTCATGACGCGCATGGGCAACACAGCGCTGGAACGCATCGAGCGCGAAGGCCGCTTCGTGAGGGGGCTGCACTCGACGGGCGAGCTCGACCCCGAACGCCGCTTCATCATGCATTTCCCCGAAGAACTCTCGATCAAGAGCTACGGCTCGGGCTACGGCGGCAACGCGCTGCTCGGCAAAAAGTGCCACGCGCTGCGTATCGCGAGCTACCAGGCGCGCACGGAAGGCTGGCTGGCCGAACACATGCTGATCGTCGGCCTGGAAAACCCGGACGGCGCGGTGCACTACATCGCCTGCGCGTTCCCGTCGGCCTGCGGCAAGACGAATCTGGCCATGCTGATTCCGCCCGACAGCATGCGGGGATGGAAGGCATGGACGCTCGGCGACGATATCGCCTGGTTGCACCTCGACGAGGACGGAAAGCTGCGCGCGATCAACCCCGAGTCGGGCTACTTCGGTGTCGTCCCGGGCACGAACGAAAAGACCAACAAGAACGCATTCGACATGCTGGTTCTTCGCTACCAACATCGGGTCGCTGCCCTAATTGGACGCTTTATCCACGATGCACAGGAAGTCGAAGATGTTTGCCAGGAGGCATTCATCAAAGCTTACCGGGCCTTG